>JADYZS010000183.1 GCA_020853075.1 Anaerolineae bacterium
GCAGCGCGTATAGAGAAGAGTGGGATCTGAAGGGCCTGGTTGCGGCTGTGGGCGCTATCCTGCCGGTGCCGGTCACTGCTGCGGCGCGCTGGGCCACGATGAACGCGGCAGAGGTAGAGGAAGACCTGCTGACGCTGGCCGAGCAGGCCTACACCGCTAAAGAGGCAGAGTTGGGGCCCGACCTGATGCGCCAGGCCGAGCGGCTGGTGATGTTGCGGGCGGTGGATTCCCGCTGGGTGCGCCACCTGACCGACCTGGATAGTCTGCGGGAGGGCATCGGGCTGCGCGCCTACGGCCAGCAGGACCCGTTGGTCGCTTATAAACGCGAAGCCCATGAGATGTACCAGCAACTTCTGGTGGCTATCCAGAGCGACATTGTGCACAGCATCTTCCATACGGCGGTGCAGCGTCAGCCGGTACGCCCCGCGCCGCCCGTGCTCCGCACCAATCGGGACGGCCAGCAGGCTACCTCTCGCCCGGCGACTGCGCGCAAGGCCGCGGTACCTGCCGGCGAGTCCGGGGCAGCGATGCCTTTGGGCCGTAACGACCTTTGCTGGTGCGGGAGCGGCAAGAAATATAAGCATTGCCACATGCAGACGGACCGCGGCGCGCAGGGAGGTTCCTCGCGTCCGGTAGCCGCGGGCTCCCCGCAGCCAGCCAAGACGGGAGCCGGCCCCGGGCGCAAGCAGCGGCAGCGCCGGTAGGATATTTCGGCCCCCACCCGCCCCCGTTTTACGGGGGAGGGCAGGGAGGGGGCCAGGCGAAAGCCGTCGGAAAGATTATCTGTTGGCTACGTATGAACGAGGATAAAGAGCAACTCCCGCCTTCTGCCCAGAGCCTTCAACTTGCCACCGGCAGCGATGTCTCCGGGGTGCCAGCACCTCAAGAAGCGGATACCTGGCAAATTCTGCGCGAGGTCAGCCTGCGCCTGACTTCTACCCTAGACCTCTCCGAGGTGTTGGAGACCATCGTGCAGAGTGCCGTGCACCTCGCTGGCGCGACGGATTCTCACATCTATCTCTACGACGCCGAGGCGGATACCCTTACCTTTGGAGCCGCCTACTGGTGGGATGGCAGCCACCATCCCATCATCTACCACCCGCGCCCCCAGGGCATCACGGCCACCGTCGCCCACCAGGGCTCTCCCCTCATCATCAACGATGCCCCCAATCATCCGATCTACGCGGATCCGCAGGCGCGCGCCTGGGGTGTGCAGGCTATCGCAGGGTTCCCCTTGAAATATGCCCAACGCGTCGTCGGCGTTCTCACCGTGGCCTTTCTGAGACCTCACACCTTTGACGAGCGGGAAGTGCGTATCCTGGAACTCTTGTCAGACCAGGCCGCGATTGCCATCCACAACGCACGGCTGGTAGAGGAACTGCGCACCTCGGAAGATAAGTATCGGAGTCTGGTTGAAAACTCTCTGGAAGGGGTTTATCTGTTCCAGGACGAGGTATTCCAGTTTGTCAACCCTGCCCTGTGCCGTTTGCTTGGTTATGAAGCAAAAGAACTGATAAACCGCCCGGCACTAGATGTGATAGCACCCGAAGATCGGCCAACGGTCGCCCAACAGATAGGCCAGCGCCTGAGCGGTGAGATCCCTTATGCCCGCTACGAGGTCAGGGGACTGTGCAAAGATGGCCGCCGGATTGATGCAGAATTGTCCAGCAGTCTCATTTCATACCAGGGCCGCCCCGCTATCCAGGGGACTGTGCGGGACGTTACAGCCCGCAAAGAGGCCGAGGCCGAAATACACCGCCTTAAGGAGTTCAACGAGCGCATCGTCCAGGGGATGGAAGAAGGCATCCTGATAGAGGACGAGCACGGGATCATCACCTTCGCCAACCCCAAGCTGGAGAAGATACTGGGCTATGACCGGGGTCAAATCATAGGCCTGCATTGGACGGCTCTCGTGCCTCTTGCGGAACGAGATACCGTCAGTGCTCAGGTGCGGTTGCGTCCCGCGGGTGTCAAGAGCCAGTACGAGACGAACCTGTTGCGGCGCGACGGTAGTCTCTTACCTGTCATTGTCAGCGCGACCCCTTTCCTTGATGGCGAGCGTTATACAGGTGTCCTCTCGGCCTTCACCGACATCACCGCCCGCAAGCGAGCGGAAGAGGCCCTGCGCGAGAGCGAAGAGCGCTATCGTCTCCTGTTTGACAAGATGCTGAACGGCTTCGCCTTGCACGAGATCATCTGCGACGAGACAGGGAAGCCTGTGGATTACCGTTTTCTGGAAGCGAACCCGGCCTTTGAGAAACTGACGGGGTTGCAAGCCGACGACATCATGGGGAAGACCGCGCGCGAAGTTCTGCCAAGCATAGAATCACATTGGATTGACATCTATGGCAAAGTTGCCCTCACCGGTGTCCCTGCCTACTTTGAGAATTATGCGCAAGGGACCGGCAGATACTACGAGGTTTCTGCCTCTAGCCCGAAGAAGGGACAGTTTGTCACCGTATTCGCCGACGTGACGGAACGCAGGCGCGCGGAAGAGACTTTCCGCGCGCTCAACGCGGCTGCTGTGGCCGTGCAGCAGGCTCAGGACCCGGCGGGCGTCTATCAAGCCGTCTCGCAAGAACTGGGGCGGCTAGGCTTTCGCACCGTCATCGCCCTGTTGGACGAGACGGGAGAGAAGTTGGTCGTCAGCCACGTCTCCAATCTCACCGGCAGGCAGGCCGAGGGCGAGGCTCTGCTGGGCATACGAGCACAAGACTTTGCGCTTCCTACCGAAAAGGTGCCTGTCACGGCATCCGTTCTGCGCCAGGGGCGCACCACGTTTATTTACGATCTGATAGATGAGATACAACAGATAGTCCCCGATAATGAGCGGAAAGGATTGATAAAGGCGTTTTTGCGGACGTTAGGGTTTCGCCACAGCATCCTGGCCCCTCTCCTTACCAAAGGCCGCGCTATCGGCTTGTTGGCTGTCATCTCGCCTCTCTTGACAGAGCAGGACATTCCCGCAGTAACCGCCTTCGCCAACCAGATGGCAATTGCCCTGGAGAATGCACGTTTGTACGAGACTCTACGGGAGCGGGCAGAGCGTCTGGAACAGGCATACTCCGAACTGAAAAAACTAGACCAGATGAAGGATGAGTTCGTGCAGAACATCTCTCACGAGCTGCGCACGCCGCTGACCTTCATTCGCAGTTACGTAGATTTGATGTTAGAGGGAGCGTTGGGCCCCATCACCGACGAGCAGCAGGGGTCATTGGAGGTCGTCGCCAACCGCACGGAAGGGATCATTCGCCTGGTGGGTGACATCATCTCGCTCAAACGGGCAGAGATGGCGAATCTGGAATTGATGACGACGTCGCTGGTCGAGATCGCCCGCCTGTCGGTGCGCGGCGCCGAGGTGACGGCAGAAGAAGCAGGGCTGAAGATCGTATTAGATGTGCCCGACAATCTTCCCCTGGTACAGGCCGATCCTCAGCGCATCTACCAGGTTTTTGATAACTTACTTGGGAACGCCATCAAGTTCAGCAATGCAGGGGGATCTATCACGGTGCGGCTGCGTCACGCCGACAGTTTCGTGCGGGCTGAGGTGGTGGATCAGGGCATCGGCATACCGGACGGCCATCTGGATAGAATCTGGGAGCGTTTCTACCAGGTGGACGGGACCAGCACCCGGCGTTTTGGTGGCGCGGGCCTCGGCCTCGCCATCGTCAAACGCATCATTGAAGCCCACGGCGGCATCATCGGCGTGGAAAGCACGGAAGGAAAAGGGAGTACCTTCTTCTTCACCATCCCGAAAGCCAGTGCGCCTGATACGCTGGGGGCGTAGAAGTGCGATTTACCCGCTCCCTTTTGGGTTCGGGACAGACAGGTCTGTAGAGACGAGCCGCCGGCTCGTCTCTACATAATATCTACGCAAGGGCCATAGATGGACGAAGAACATCGCCTCCGCTATGCCGACGCGCGCTACTTCTTGACTTGTGCGGGCAATCTCCAATGCGTCGCGCTGGTCGGCATCAGCAACATGGGTAAAACAAGCCTCTTGCGAATGCTCTGCGACCTGGCAGTGCACGAGATTCACCTGGGCGCGGCTGCCCGCGATTTTGTCCTGGGCTCGGTGGACTGTAACCGCATCCTGGAGATGACGGAACAGGGATTCTACGAACTAACCCTGCGCTGCCTTCTGGATAACCTGGCAGGCCCCAATGGCCCCGCCTCGGAAACGGTTGCTACGCAACTGCGCGCGGCCTACGCGCGTCTATTGCATCCGACCAGTTCGTTTGATGTGCCTCTCGGTTTTAATCAGGGGATGACGGCCATCGGCGAGGGAGCGAATCACAGGCTCGTGTTGATCTTTGACGAGTTTGATGAGCCGCTGGCGACCATTGACCGGCGCGTATTCCTGAACCTGCGCGCGCTGAAAGACCAATATCCTCAGCGCCTCAGTTACGTGACCGCCACGAACCGCCGTCCGGGGCGAATTCGTAGCGATAAGGAAGTGGGCGAATTCGTGGAGCTCCTTGCCCACCATACCTGGTATCTGGGCCCTTTGACCGAGGCCGATACCCGCCAGTTTGTCATGCAATTCGCCAGGCAGGAGGGTGTCACCTTTGACGAAGCCGACATCAGCTTCATTATGGAGCGCGCGGGAGGCCATCCTGGACTCCTGGACGCGGTGTGCCGCGCCCTGGGTAAAGTGACCGGGGAGCCGGAACGTACGCCCAGCCAGGATGCCCTCATCCATCGCCAGGTGGCCGAGGAGTTGGCCCGCGGCGGGCCGGCGCAGGCCGAAAGTCGTAAGATATGGCTTGACCTGACGGACGAGGAACAGGAAGCATTGCTCGCTCCGTTCACGCCTGGGGCATCACCCGACCCGGACGCCCAACACTCTCTCCACCAGAAGCACGTCCTGCTGGACAACGGCAATGTGGAGGAACCGCGGCTCTTCTCTAACCTCTTTGCCGAGTTCGTGGGCCGCCAGCGCATCGTGAGAAGAACGAGGCCCGCCGGGGTGCAGGTGGACGTGGAAGCGGGCGAGGCTTCGGTGGATGGTCGCCCGATTCCCACACTGACCAATCTGGAATACAAACTACTCCTTTTGTTATACGGTCATCTGGGCAAGATTTGCGACAAGTACCAGGTGGTGCAGGCGGTGTGGGGCGAAGACTACATTGACGAGGTGGACGACGCCCGTATAGAGAAACTGGTGAGCCGCCTGCGCCAGAAGATTGAGACGGACCCCGCGAACCCCAAGTATCTCTTGACCATCCGCGGGCGAGGATATAAGTTGGCAAGTGGCTGACGAATAGAGGAGGGAGCAAACGATTACCTCTGTTATGATTTATGTCATAGCAGAGGACGCTATTATTTGTCATAATAGTTCACCATTTCACAGCGGCAGTAAGAACTGAGAGCCGATGCCGTCTCTCGCGGCACTGCAGCCCGGACGAGGGTGTGACTGCCCGATCCAGATCCTCCCTGGCGCGCTCTGAGGAGAGCCAGGACCACGTAAGGAGAAAGGGCTATGTCCGGGAAGAAGCAGGTTGTCAAGGAGATCCCTCTGATCTCCGTGCCGTCGGGCGATGGGCACGGCGTTGCCGCCCCAATCCGCCCTACTACGGTTCCGTCGCAGGACGGCCATGACTCAGCCTCTCTATCGCCTTTCCAGATAGCACAGAGACAATTTGACGAAGCAGCCCAATACCTCACCGGCGTGCGACCGGAATACCTGGCGAAGTTGCGCCTGCCAGAGCGGGAGTTGACCGTCAATTTCCCGGTGCGGCTGGATGATGGCGCGATTCGCATCTTCACTGGCTATCGCGTCCAACATTCCATGCTGCGCGGGCCCGCGAAGGGCGGCATCCGCTATCACCCCGACGTCACGCTGGACGAAGTCCGTGCCCTCGCCATGTGGATGACCATGAAGTGCGCGGTGGTAGGTATCCCTTACGGTGGCGCGAAGGGCGGCGTCGCCTGTAACCCTAAGGAAATGTCCCAGGGTGAGGTGGAGCGCCTGACCCGCCGTTTCACTCACGAGATCAGCAGTATCATCGGCCCCCATCGCGATATCCCTGCTCCTGACGTCAATACGAACGCCCAGGTTATGGCCTGGATGCTGGATACCTACACCATGAAGGTGGGACACCCCTCCCCTGCACTGATCACAGGGAAACCGATTGAACTGGGAGGCTCGTTGGGCCGTAACGAAGCCTCCGCGCGCGGCTGCCCATACACGCTGCGGCGTGCGGCGAAGCGGCTGGGCCTCTCTGTATCGGGGGCCTCGGTCGTGATCCAGGGCTACGGCAACGCGGGCTCCATCTCCGCTTCCCTCCTCCGCGAAGACGGCTGCCGGATCGTCGCAGCCAGCGATTCCCAGGGAGGGGTCTATAATCCCAAGGGGCTGGACCCGCAGGCGTTGTCGTACTGGAAAGAGGAGAACAAAACCGTCGCCACCTATCCCGATGGCGACTTCGTGACCAATGCCGAGCTGCTGGAACTCCCGTGCGACGTTCTCATTCCCGCGGCCTTGGAGCGGCAACTGACCGGCCAGAACGCCGACCGGGTGAAGGCACGGCTCATCGGCGAGGCGGCCAACGGCCCTACCGAGCCGGAGGCCGACGATATCTTCCACGACAAAGGCATCTTCGTTATCCCCGACATCCTTGCCAACGCGGGCGGCGTCACCGTCAGTTACTTTGAATGGGTGCAAAACCTGCAATCGTTCTCCTGGGACGAGGACGAGGTCAACCGGCAGTTGGAGCGGATCATGGATCGCGCCTTTGATCAGGTGATGGAGATTGCCGAGGAAAAGAAAGTGCGCAACCGGGTCGCGGCCCACATCCTGGCTATCTCCCGTTGCACCAAGGCATTTCATCTGCGGGGTGTGTACCCCTAACAGCGCGTTCTCCCCCGTTGGGATAGCCGACTCCCGCCTGGCACATCGCCAGGCGGGAGTCTCTGTCTCATTTGACAGGGACCGGGAAGGAAGATATGATGCCTGGGCGGTGTTTCTGGAATGACAATAGATACCATCGTATTAGACCTCACAGGCATCGCCCACGGCGGCGAAGCCATTGGCCGCCACGAGGGGAAGATCATCTTCGTCGCGGGCGCGATCCCCGGCGAGCGCGTGCGCGTGGAACTGGTGGAAGGTAAGGATCGTTGGGCGCGCGCCCGTCTGATAGAGGTGCTCACGCCCTCGCCCGACCGGGTGATGCCCCCTTGCCCTTTCTTCGGCATCGGCCCCGGCTATTGCGGCGGTTGCCAGTGGCAACACATCGCCTACCCGCGCCAGTTAGAGTTAAAGCGCGAGATCGTGCGTGACCACCTGGCGCGCCTGGCCCGCCTGCCGGACGTGCCGGTGCATCCTGCCCGCGCCGTGGGCGAGCCTTACGGCTACCGCAACCACGTGCAACTGGTGCCCGCTGGGGATGGCTATCTGGGCTACCTGGAACACGCCAGCCACCGCGCCGTCGCCATTGATAACTGTCTTCTCATGCACCCCTTGTTGGACGAACTCTTTGTGGCGCTGGACCTGGAACTGCCGGAACTGAAGCAAGTGCACCTGCGCGCCGGGGTGCGCACGGGCGAACAGATGATAGTTTTTGAGACAGAGGACGACGAGCCGCCTGAGATTGAGGTGGACATGCCCGTTTCCTGCGTCTTCTTGAGCCAGGAAGGCGCGGCCCTCACCCTGATGGGCTATGGACACATCGTGGAGCGGGTCGCCGGGCGCGAGTTTCAGGTCTCTGCCGGGAGTTTCTTCCAGGTGAACACCGCAGGGGCGGAGGCGATGGTGGAAATAGTGCGTAGCTGTCTCGCCCCTCAGCCTACGGACGTGCTGTTAGACGCTTATTGCGGTGTGGGGCTCTTCAGCCTCTCCCTGGCAGGAGAGGTGGCGCGCGTCATCGGCATTGAAGCCCATCCTGCGGCTGCCGCCGATTTCCGCGCCAATGCCGTTGGCTCGGATCAGGTAGCGTTCATAGAGGCGACGGTGGAGGAAGGATTAGGGCGCGTGCAGGGACCTATTCACCTGGCAGTGGCCGACCCGCCGCGGCGGGGTATGGGCCGCGAGGCGATTGCGGGTCTGGCGCGCCTGGCCCCTCGCCGCCTGGCCTACGTCTCCTGCGATCCGGCGACGCTGGCGCGCGACGCCGCACTCCTTACAGAGATGGGATTCCGGCTTGTAGAGGTGCAGCCGGTGGACCTTTTCCCGCAGACGTATCACGTGGAGAGCGTGGCACTATTCATGAGATTGTAGAGACGAGCCGGCGGCTCGTCTCTACAGTGCCTTGGAGTTAGGTGTTTATCGGCTGCAACTGGAAGGTTATAGAGATGATCCGCCAGTGTCGTCTCTACGGTCTATGCCCAGGGGACGCCGAACCGCTCCCGGTGCGCGATCTCGCTTAATGCCTTGCGCTGCTTGCGGCCTCGCCCCAATTTCTTGACCGGATAACCCAGGGGCAGCATGGCCTGAACAACGAGGTCGTCGGGGACGGCAAGGAGCCGCCGGATTTCAGGGGTATCCACGTTCGTGACAAAGACGGAGCCGACGCCCATCTCCCCGGCCACGAGCGCCAGATCTTGCCCCGCTCGCCCAGAATCCACCGGCCCTTGTCCTGTGCGGGGGGCCAGGATAGCGATGACGAGGGGAGCCTTGTCAAGATAGCGCCCTGTGATCGCGTGTTGGGCGATCTGGCGCAAGGTCTCCCGCTCGCGCACGACGACGAAATGCCAGGCCTGCCGGTTGCGCGAGGAGCCGGTCAGCCGTCCCGCCTCCAACACCTTCAATATCACCTCATCTGGCACCGGCTTATCCTGGTACTCGCGCACGGCGAGGAGCGTGCGCACCGCCTGAAAAGTTTCCATAGAAACGCCCTCTCCTGGTGGATGAAAAATCGGGATGCCAGATGCCTGGCACCCCGATACGATTCTAAAAGCGGAGATGCTTACCAGCGAGAGCCGCCGCGTCCGCCGCCGCCCCCGCGCGAGCCGCCACGGTCTCGTCCACCACCACCGTAGCCGCCACCGCCAAAGCCGCGTCCACCACCCCCCGCACGTTCCTCACGCGGGCGGGCTTCGTTGACGCGAATCTGCCGGTCATGAAGCGTGCTACCGTTGAACATGGTGATGGCTTTCTGCGCCTCATCGTCGGAGCCCATTTCGACGAAGCCGAAACCCTTAGATCGGCCCGTCTCACGATCCCGGACTACTTCTGCTGTGCGCACTGCGCCAGCGCCGCCAAAGAGCTCTTGCAGGTCGGCGTCTGTCGTGCTGTACGAGAGATTGCCGACATAGAGTCTGCTTCCCATTCTGATCTTTCCTTCTTTCTCTCAAAGGCGCTGACCGGCATCGCCGTGCGCCCGCAGTGGGCCGATACGCCTGGCCCTATACCTTAACTACTTTGACGGCGTGGGCGCCTTTCGGCCCCATCTCTACCTCGAACTCTACCTGTTGTCCCTCCTCCAGGTTGCGGAAGCCGTTCTCCTGGATCGCTGAGTAGTGGACGAAGACGTCCTCACCTCCTTCACGAGCGATGAAGCCGTAACCCTTCGCACGGTTAAACCATTTGACCGTGCCCGTAACGCGCTCGCCCCTCGCGAGCACCTCCTGAGAAGTAGAGTTGTCGGTGAGTACGAGTCCGCTGCGGCCGCTAGCAAAGCGCCGCCAGTCTAGGGAGC
>JADYZS010000184.1 GCA_020853075.1 Anaerolineae bacterium
CTGGAGCCAGCACCCTCGCCTTCGTTGCGTCCTCTGATTCTGCGTGCCGTCCACGACGCCCTTGATCTCGTTCCGGCTAACCTGGAACTATCCCTGGCCGAGCCCGCGTTGGGGCAGGCGTTTAACCGCGAGCGGCGCGTGGCTCGGCTTCTGCGGAGCGTCGCCGGCCAGTATGACCGCATTCTTCTTGATTGCCCGCCTTACCTGGGCATCCTCACTATCAACGCCCTGGCCGCAGCCGACCAGGTGTTGGTTCCCACGAACGCCGAGTTTCTTTCGGTGCGAGGGTTGCAGGCGGTTGCCGTGACCATCCTACGGGTGCAGCAGGAGTTGAACTTCAAGTTAGGGTTGCGCGGCGTTGTCATCACCCGCTATGACCAACGCACCGGCCACAGCCGTCGCCTGGAGGAGACGCTGCGGGGCGCGTTGAGCGGGCGTCTCCCCGTGCTCAAGACCCAAATCCCCCTCAACGTGGATTTGCAGGATGCGGCGGCGGCGGGCATGAGCGCCCTGGCTTACCGCCCGCGCTGCCCCGGAGCCGAGGCTTATCGCTGCCTGGCGAAGGAGTTGGACGATGCCGCCTAGCAAGGCGAAACCGCCCATCCCCGACATCCTGGGCGAGAGCGAGGCGTTGGCCGCGCTGATCGGTGGACGGACGGACGCCAGGCTCATCAGCGCCGCGGTGGGGGAGGTTGATCCCAACCCCTACAACCCGCGCCAGCGCATGGACGTATCCGAATTGGCCGAGTCCATGCGGGTACACGGTTTTATCGGCGCGCTGGACGGACGGCGGGTAGGGGAGCGAGTGCAGTTGGCCTACGGGGCGCGGCGGCTGGCCGCGGCCAGGTCCGCGGGCATTGAGAAGATTCCCGTCTATCTTCACGACTGGGACGACCAGACGATGCTCGTTTTGAGTCTGGTGGAGAACGTGCAGCGGGAGGATCTGGCTCCGTTAGAGGCAGGGGCCACGGTGCGCCGTATGAACGAGGAGTTGGGCTGGTCGCAAGAGGAGATCGCCCGCCGCACCGGCAAGCACCGCTCCTGGGTGCGGGATATGCTGGCGCTGGCGGAAGCGCCGGAAGATTTGCGCAAGTTGGTGGCGGCGCGACCCGACACGAGCCGCCACGTGCGCTATCTCACACAGGTGCAGAACGAGCAGGCACGGATGGCGCTGGCGGAAGCGGTGCGGGAGCGGGAGGTAACGGCGCAGCAACTCTACAAAGCGGTGCAGGCGGTGGAAGCGGGCGTCGCGCCGGAGGAGGCGTTGGTTGCCGCGCGGCTTCAAGTGGTGGAACCCCGCCCGCAACCTGTGGTAGAGGTTCGCCCGGCCCCGCCTACGGAGACTGCCAGGGGCCCTCAGGTGCGCGCCCCCGCCGACGTCGTTGCCCTGTTGGATTACATCGCGCATCGCCTGTCGCGGCTGGCCCTGGCGGACCTGGCGCGCGCGGTGCAACAGGATGCCGGCGAGGTGCGCCGCTCCCTCCTGGCGGTGCAAGAGCAACTAGACCGGCTGAAGGCACAGGTGCCGGACGAGTAGAACAGCCAGCCGTTGGCGTGCGGTTATAGATTATGATGGATCGCCTGCGCCGCGCCACCAGAAGCCTTTGGCAGACCGCCCTCGTGATCTCCGGCCTGCTGGTCCTGGCGGTGGTGGCAGAGTTATTGCCTCCTTTGCAAGCCTTTGATGCCTTCCTGAAAGACCGCCCGGGTGTCTCGCAGTTCCTGCAAATCTTGACGTTGGGCATGGCGATCCTGGGCGGCCTGATGTTGGTGCTCGCTCAATTCCTGCCTGCTCCCCGTCATTCTCTCTCTACGAGCCAGGATGAAGCGGAATCCCTATCCCCACCACTGGAGTACGACGAGGTAAAGTCAGGCTCGTCGCGGTCGTTCAGCGGCGAGGCCTCCTTCTCTGCGGTCAAAGAGGCATGGCGGCTGCGGGCGTGGCGCTATGACCGCTCTTGGCGCATCTTCTTTGTCATGATGGCTGGTGCTTTGCTGATGGTCGTGGGTCTCTTCGGCTTTTTCGTCGTCATCGGCCCACCGCTGGTCAAATTGCTCTGTGGGGGTGCGCTCCTCTACGCCTTAGGGCGGACGGCGTGGGGGTTCCGGCGGGCGTGACGGTTGCGTGCCGTCGGGTTCTTATTAGATAAATCGGGTAAAGTTTTCCCATCTATGTCTAAAAATCTTTCCTCGCTTTCTATTATTCAGGAGTTGCACAGGCGCGAGCTTTTTTATTTCACCTCGCGCACGGTGGCCGATCTCCTCAGCCTCAAGTCGGCCCATGCCTCCCGCTTGCTCGCGCGTCTCAAGAGAGAGGGCTTGGTTGCGGAAGTGGAGAACGGCAAGTATCTGTTGTTGGGCTTTGAGCCGGAGCGGGTGTTGTCTAACCCTCTCTTCATCGCCAGCCACCTGGTCGCGCCAGCCTACGTTTCCTATTGGTCGGCCCTCTATTTCTACGGTTTCACCGAGCAGGTTCCGCTGACCGCGTTTGCCGCAACGACGAAAAAGAAGCGCCCGGTCGTGTTCCAGGGATTCCGCTTCCGTTTCGCAACCGTCCAACCGCGGAAGTTCTTTGGCTACCGGCGTGAAATAGTAGGGGGGCTGCCCATTCTGATCGCCGACGAGGCCAAGACGATTGTGGACAGTATGGATCAGCCTCGCTACGCTGGGGGCATCACCGAGGTAGCGAAGGCGCTGCGCGCGGCTTTAGAGGTGACAGATGTGCCGACTCTCATTGAGTATGCCAATCGGGTAGGGGATAGGAGCCTGGGCTCGCGGCTGGGTTACCTGTTGTCGGTTTTGGGTTGTTCTGCGGAAGGATTGCTTCACTCCGCCAGCCCGGTCAAATTGGACGCGACGCGCCCGCGAGATGGGAGTACCGATAGCCGCTGGCGCGTGGCGGTGAACGTGCCGGAAGCCGAACTCTTCCCACAAGGGGTAGGCTGATGTTGACTCGTGCGCAAATTCAACGGCTGGCGCAGCGCTATCACGTCGGGATGCAGGTGCAGGAGCGAGACTACCTGCAACATCTCCTTCTGTCGTTGCTCTACGCTCGCGCGCAGGTGCTCGTATTCAAAGGCGGCACGGCGTTACGATTGGTGTATCGGGGCAATCGCTACTCTGAGGACCTGGACTTTAACGGCCCCCCAGAAGACAGTGAGCCGGACGGCGTAGAGAGGCTACGAAATTTGTGGCACGGTGTCGTCACCGACCTGAGAGATTTTGGTATCCTGGCCGAGATACGGAATGAGTGGGAATCGGCAGTAGGCTTCAGCCTGGAGGTGAGTTACCAGGGGCCGCTGTACGATGGGCGCGATCATAGCAAAGGCAAAGTACGGGTGGACATCAACCGCCGCCCGGAGCCGGTGGACGCACGCCGCGAACTGGTGGCTTCGGAGTATGATGATGTCAGGCCCTTCGTGGTGACGGTGCTGACACCGGAGCACTTGCTGGCGGAGAAGGTTCGCGCCCTGTTGGTGCGTGGCAAGCCTCGCGATCTGTACGACATCTGGCTCCTTCTGAACCAAGGGGTGTCTCCTGACCCCTCGCTCATCGCGAGGAAGTTGGCACTCTATGAGATGGCTTTCAGCGCCAGGATATTGGATGAGGCTCTTGCCCGCGCCCACGCCGATTGGGAGCGCGACCTGCGCCCGCTCCTGCCGCAGTTCGTAGAATATGAAGACGTGCAGCGGAAGGTCGCAACGTTAGGAGGATAATGACTGTTTATGTTGCTGGCGTGAGCGATATGAGCAACGTGAGTAGCGTTTCGTGCAGTATCCTGGTTCACGCGAACCGATGTATTTACATAACATGCGCGCTCGCCAGAAAGTGTTAGCGGCCAAGTGATAGGTTATAGCAAGAAAGCAGGGTGCAACCGTTCTGCACATACGGCTTGCCAGGGTGGAGGCATAGGTGCGCTCATTTGAGGCGAGCGGATAATTCGTGGTGAAGGTAACCCTTGTGATCCTGCATCATCTTAACATAATGTCGCATGATAAATCGTCATCGGTTCACGTGAACCAGGATCGCAGCCGCGGAACGCGGAAAGTAATGGTTGCAGATAGGTGGGATGCTGGCTGGCCGGTTCACATGAACCGGAGGGAGAGGCCCGCTCTGGGCTTGTTGATATGTTGGTGGGTGCAAGTGCGGTGTAGGCGGCGACGCGATGGCAGAGGGCGGTTGCGCGCGGCCAGGAGGCAGGGAGGGCTCTGTTTTGTGTCTTTTGTGCTGTATAATGGATATTATACCGTATATGAGTGACTGTGCAAGATCGGCTGTGCTCTTGCTTTCTTTCACAACCCCATATATAATAGTCGCCAGACCCGTGTCTCTACATCATACTCCGCCCAAAGAGAATACCATTCCCCCAGACCGTCCAGGCAATGCCGCCCTTGGCCGGTTCCCCCTGACGCTCAAGCCGGTCTCCTGGAGCCGACTCTGGCTTGACCAGACGCACCCGTGGGCCCTGGCGGAACCCGGCCAACGCCCGGCCCTGCGCGCTTTCTGGTTTGACGGCCTCTTTGTGGCTATGGGCGCAGCCTGCATCAACACCTTCTTACCTTTGTATGCCCTGGGCATGGGCGCGTCGGCTTCTCAAATAGGATTGCTCTCATCAGCGCAAGGCGCAACGGGTGTAGTTGGCAGCGTTTTCGGCTCCCGCTTTGCCCTCTGGCTGCGCAGCAACAAAAAAGCAGCCTGGTGGGGCAACCGGGTGATTGCTCCCGCCATGCTTCTCGTCTTCGTCCTCTTGCCCTGGCTGGTGCCAGGCCACCTTATCGTCTATGCCCTCATCGCCGCGGCGGCAACGCGCTCTTTCTTCTCTTATACGGGTTCACCTGGCTGGGCCGCCCTCGCGGCAGCCATCATCCCTGAACATCTGCGAGGCCGCTACTTCTCTTCGCGCACCATGATCCAGTTGATCAGCATGGTCGCCGTTGTGCCCCTGGCGGGACTCCTCATTGCCCGCGCTGGAGGCTATCCGTCCGGTTTCCAACTCAATTTCGCGGTGGCTGTACTCCTTTTCTCAGGAGCCACCTATTGGTATTGGCGCATCCCAGAGCCAGCGGACTCTCGCCCTACCCCCTCGGCGCGCCAGGCGGCGAGACCGTGGTGGCAGGCGCAGAACTTTGTGCGTTTTGCCGTTGCTACCTTCTTGTGGTCTCTTGGCGCGGGCATCGCCGGACCTTTCTATGCCGTCTATATGACGCGCTCCCTCGGCCTCAACGCAGAAACCATCGGCCTGTTGACCGCCGTCGCGACCTTCTTTCAGTTCTCAGGGCTCTTCTTCTTTGGAACGCTGAATGACCGGAAGGGAAGCCGTTGGCTCACAGGCGTTATGGCCCTGATCGCAGCACCCTTACCGTGGGCCTGGCTCCTGACCCACTCGGCTTGGCACATCGTGCCGATCCAGGCCCTCGGCGGCCTGACCCTCGCGGGGTTTAACCTGGGTGTGTTCAATCTGATGCTCCTCTGCGCGCCGCACGAGGACCTGACGCGCTATACGAGTGTCTATTACATGGTAATGGCGGGAGGGGGCATCGTTGCTCCCCTGTTGGGCGGCGTGCTCTTTGAGTCTTTTGGCCTGGCGGGGACGGTCATCATCGGCGGCCTGGTGACGCTGGCCGCTGCGCTGACGTATCTCTTTCTGGTGAAAGAAACTTCTTCTGCAACCCTATGACTTCTACATCCTTTGGCAAGGAGGTCACGCATGTCTGACACTTCTCAAGATGGTCGCGGCGTCTATCGGGGGCAACAGCTCCGTGCTGTCGCCATGCCTTTGGGCGGCCTCGGCGCCGGCCAGATCGCCTTGTGCGGCGACGGCAGCCTGCGCCAGTGGCAGATCTTCAACCAGGTCAACCACCAGGCCTTCGTGCCCGATTCCTTCTTCGCGGTGTGGGTCCGCAGCCAGGGGCGGCGCGCCCAACCCGTGGCGCGGGTGCTCCACAGCGCGGAGACCTATGACGAGACGGGCTTCTCCCCTGCCCCGCTGGTCACCGACCACGTCGTTCCTCCCGCGCTCAAGGCGTTGCTGGGGAAACTGCCGGGCGTGCAGCGCGTAGAGTTCACGGGCGAATACCCCCTTGCCCACGTAGATTACGTAGATGACGCCCTGCCGGTGAAGATCTCGTTGGATGCCTTCTCCCCTTTCATCCCCTTGAACGAGAAGGATTCCGGCCTCCCGGCCATCTTCGTCATCTTCACTCTCGCAAAGCCCGGCGAGAAGCCAGTGGAAGTCTCGCTGGCGGCGACCCTCCAGAACGCCGCGGGCTGGGATGGCATCGTGCCGATCTTGGGCATGGAGAACCCCCTCTACGGTGGGAACCGCAACCTGGTCGTCCGCCTGTCCCACTTGACCGCGTTGGACATGGGCACGACCCGGCTCCCCACCGATGATCCCGGCTATGGGCAGATGGTGCTGGCGGCCTTGTCGGATCGCGCCACCTGCCTCTCCCAATGGGACAACCTGGATGCTTTCTGGCACGATTTCGCCGCCGATGGCGCGCTGACAAACCACGTAGATGCGACCCCCAGCCCCGCCGGGCGCACCTGGAACGGCGCGCTGGCCGTCCCCGTGACGATGGAGCCGGGCCAGAGGCAACAGGTGCGTTTCGTCCTATCCTGGTACTTCCCCAACCATTATGTTAACTGGAATCAGGTCTTTTTCGGGGTGACGGATACGCACAGCCGCTTCTGGATTGGGAATATGTATAACAACTGGTTCAGCAGCGCGCTGGCCGTGGCGGAATACGGGCGCGACCACTTTGCCCGCCTGACGGAGGAGACCCGCCGCTTTCGGGATACCTTCTACGACAGCACCCTCCCCTACTACCTCCTGGATGCGGTGACTTCGCAGGCCTCCACGATGCGGAGTCCCACCTGTTTCTGGGCCGCCGACGGCAAGTTCTATGGCTTTGAGGGCTGCAACGGCGCTTCCACAGGCAATCAGGCAACCGGCGGCTGCTGCCCCATGAACTGCACCCACGTCTGGAACTACGAGCAGGCCCTGGCGAAGTTGTTCCCTGGGATAGAACGCACGATGCGCGAGACCGACCTGGGGCCGCAACTGAGCGCGGAAGGGGGAATCCCGCACCGCACGGTTCTGCCCCTGTACCTGCCACGCTGGAGCAAGCCGAGCCCGACGGATGAAGTCTGGGCCGCCGACGGCCAATGCGGCACCATCCTGAAGGCCTATCGCGAATACCGTCAGTCGGGCGACCGGGCCTGGCTGGATCAGATGTGGCCCGGCATCAAGAAGGCGATGGGGTACGCTTTCCAGACCTGGGACCCCGATGCCGACGGCGTCTTTGAGGGCCCCCAGTGGAATACCTACGACTGCTATCTTTACGGCCACAACACCTTCGTCAGCGGCCTCTACCTGGCGGCCCTGCGCGCCACCGAAGAGATGGCAAAGATAGAGGGCGACGCGGAGTTCGCCCGCGAGTGCCGCGCGCGCTTTGAGAAGGGCCAAAAGAAACTGGACGAAGAACTCTGGAACGGCGAGTACTACATCCAAGCCTACGATGCCGCACAGCACAAGCAGCACCAGTATGGCCCCGGCTGCCACGCCGACCAGTTATTGGGACAATGGTGGGCGCACATCCTTGACCTGGGTTACATCCTACCGGCGGAGCGCGTGCGGACGGCTATGCGGTCTATTTACAAATACAACTTCCGCAGCAGTTTTGCCGGCTTCCTCCAGCAGCCGCGCATCTATGCGCGCGACGACGAGGCGGGGCTCCTCACCTGCGCCTGGCCGCGCGGCGGGCGGCCTGGGCCCGGCCCCAACGACGTGACCCGCTACTCCGATGAGATATGGACGGGGATTGAATACGCGGTGGCCGGCGCGCTCCTCTACGAAGGCCTGGTGGACGAAGGGTTGGCGATCACGCGCACGGTGCGCCAACGGCAGGATGGGGCGCGGCGCAGCCCCTGGAATGAGGTGGAGTGTGGCGACCATTATGCCCGGCCCATGAGTTCGTGGACGCTGTTGGAGGCGGCGATGGGGCTCCGCTACGACGCGGCGGCCAGCTCCGTGGGCATCGCCCCGCGGCTGGCTCCGCGCGATCTCCGCGCCTTCTTCATCGGGCCCAAGGGCTGGGGGACGTTGGCCCAGAGCGTGAAGGGGAAGAGCCAGACCGAGAGCCTGCGGGTGACTTACGGTACGGTGGAACTCCGCCAGCTCTTTTACCAGTGGCTGGGCGGGGCGCCACTCCGCAGCGTGACGGCCCGCGCCGGCAGTCGTCAGGTGGCCGCGGAATGGACAGAAAGAGATGGCGAGGTCACGGTGACGCTGGGCGAGCCCGCCATCGTCGCGGACGGGCAGGCGCTGGAGGTTACTTTGCGCGCGTAGGCCAAAGGCATATCTGTGAGTGACCTATTGCGAGAGTTTGATCTTCCCTCTCCCGCCTGCGGGAGAGGGAAGCCGGCCCAAACCCTCTCCCCAAAGGGGAGAGGGGAGGGTGAGGGGAGGCGATACTCCTGCCGTTAGCCTCTCATCGGCATACCTGCCCCTGTTGAGTAGAGGGGGTGAGGTCTTTTAGAATGCAACCTATCGCGCGGCCTTATACTCGCTTCGACCGCCTGGATACCCAGAGCATGAGGGTGACGACGACCACGATCAGCAAGACGAAAGGCAAGATCACCACGGTGAAC
The DNA here is from genome assembly GCA_020853075.1 of Anaerolineae bacterium. Taxonomy (GTDB): domain Bacteria; phylum Chloroflexota; class Anaerolineae; order JADYZS01; family JADYZS01; genus JADYZS01. The sequence continues at coordinate 8,653 of JADYZS010000184.1, forward strand.
CAGATCAAGATGTCGCCAAAGGCTTGCAGGATGACCTGGAGGGTGCCGCTGGCCGCGGTGACGGTCTCTCCCGGCCGCCAGACGTCCGGTGTCGGTGTGGGCGTGACCGTTGGCGTGGGGGTCGGCGTCGGCGAAGGTCGCTGCGGCTCCAGGTTGACCACGAGGGTGGAGAAGGCGGCGCGGTCTCTGAGGTAATTCATGCGCCCCTTGATCCGCTCAATCTCGCTCTCAATCTCGGTCAACTGAGCGTTGACTTTCAGGGCCTCTTCCACGGTCTTAGCCTGGACCAGAAACTCCCGGACGCGCGCCGCGGTGGCCTCCAGGTTGAGGAGGCGGGATTGCAGGTCAACGTACTCGTCGGATACGTCCTGGCCGGATGCCAGTTCGTTTTGCACCTGAATCGCGATGGCGCGCAACTGGCGTTGGACGTCCTCAAATCGCTCCACCGGCACACCCAACTTCAGGGCGGCGATCTTGTAGCCCTCTCTCATCAATGTTTGCGAGCTGATGACGTAGCCGCCGCTGAGCACCGCGATCTCGGTCACCTGATCCACGGCCCGGTCGGTGTCGGCCACCAGGAGGTTCATCTCGCCGCTCTTGATGATCATGCGGCCGGCCTGATAGGGGGAAGGCGCGACGTCGCCCAGCGCAGCCTGTTGGCCGGCAGCCGCGGTGGACGCCGGGGCCGGCACGGCGGTGACGACCCTTTCTACTGACTTCTCCTGCGGCCTCGGAACAGCAGTTTCTTTGACGACCTTCTCTACCGGCTTCTCAACGACGACCTGCTCGCGGATGATCTGAGGGGTAGGCGTGGAGCAGGCCGCGAGGAGCGACCCCAGCACGAGGAGCGGAAGCAAAAGTTGACGTAGGGCCATTACGTACCTCCTGTCCCGATGATCCCCTGCCCGTGCGCAGCCGCTATAATATAGACGTGGACTCCCCTCTGTTTGTTCAATATATTACGATTTTTCACATTTGTCAATGGGTACAGCATTGTTAGCAGGGCCCTGTCAAAGTCATGAAACGGAGTGCAGAGATGTCAATCTTGTTCCCCTGAGGCGTTGACTATCGGTTGCCGTGCGCGCCTCGCTTGCACCTAGTCGGCGCAAGCCGACAGGCTGCCGGGCGCAGCCCGGCACAGGGGAAACCGACGGCCACGGGCCATAAAGCCTGCGGAGCAGGCTTAACAGGAATGCACAGCCGTCGGATTTTATCCGATGGCGGACACTTTGACACAGCCCTACATTGTTAGCCAGAATCCACAAACACCGGCGCGAGGAGGTTATCCACCGGCACAAATTCGTCGCGCAAAATGGGGGCCGGACGCGCGTTGAGGATGGCTTCCAATTGCTCTGAGGTCAGAAATTGGGATAAGAGCGCGGGAACGTCCAATTCCTTCTGATCCTGAGCGGAGGGGGTGCCGCCTGCGCCGGAGCCAGGTTTCAGGCCGGGTTCCACCCCGGCGATGGGAGGCTGGTTGGGGCCGAGGGGCAATTCGCGATCCGAGGCCACAACCACGAAGGTCTGGCGAATCGTATCCTCCAGGTTGCCCGATACGCTGGGGGCGACATAGACGTTCCGGAATGTGCGGCGCACGGTGCGCACGTAAGCGCGGACGAACAAGCCCTGGCGGCCATCAACGAGGTTGACCATGTAAATGCCGCCCGGCTTCAGATGAGTTTTGACCAGTTCGTTGAACTCTAAAGTGGTCAGGTGGTAAGGCACGGAAAAATCGTTGAAGGCGTCGCCAACGACCAGGTCGTAGCGACCATCGCGGTCGCGGGCCAGGAAACTGCGCGCGTCGTCGTTGTAGGTGATGATGCCGGTATCGTATGGCAGCCCCAATTCCTCGTGCGCCACGCGCGTGACGCCGGGGTCAATCTCGGTTACCACCACGTGGCTGCCGGGAGCGACTGCCTCCAGGTAGCGGGGGAAGGTGTAGCCGCCGCCGCCGATGAAAAAGGCCGAAAGCGGTGACTGCGGCATCGTCGCCGCGAGGACCGCTCCGTAGATCTGCTCGTAGCCATAGACCAGGTGCAACGGATCCAGGAGGTCCACGTAACTGTGCACCAGCCGATCCAGCGTCAGGACTTTGAGCGGCTTCCCCGGCTGCTCTTGTTCAGATACTTTGATGCAGAAGTAGTTAGTCTCGTCCCAACAAGGGCTACGGATCAGATCTCGGCTATAGGCTGAGTAAAACATGAGGGCGATTGCCAGGATAGACACAATGGTCGTGCCGCGGCGAAGGTGGCGAAAACCGATCAGAAAACCCAGAATGAAGAGAACCCCGGCGACGCCGACGACGATGACGCGCGTCCCCAATAAGGATATCAAAACGAAGCCAGTGGCAAACGTACCCACAATGCTTCCGGCAGCGGAGGCCGCGTAGATTTGCCCAACAACTTCGCCGGTGCGGCCCAGGTCCACCAGGGTAAGTTTTACCACCATAGGCGAGATGGTTCCCAAGACGACGCTCGGCAGGAAGAAGACCCCCGCTGTCAGCAGAACGATGCGTACCGGCAGAGAGATCGCTTTGGGCCAGGAGACGTCTCCCATCAAGACGTGGGTGTAGAGCACGGCCAGGCTTGTCACACTTGCCAGCCAGAAGAGCATCGTCAAGGTGCGAGGGGAGGCGATACGATCTGCCAATTTCCCACCGATGTAATTGCCCAGGCTGAGCCCGGCCAGGATAACGCCGATGATGCTCGTCCAGGTGTAGAGGGATACGCCAATCGTAGGGGCAAGGATGCGCCCGGCAACGAGTTCCAGGGTCATGATGCAGGTGTTGGAGACGAAAACGACGAGATTGGCTTGCCAGGGGCGGCGGAAGGCCACCATAGTTGCTCCTTGTAAGTCAGGATGTGGGGGATTATATCACGAAAGGGTCACTTGCGTTTGGGATTTACTAACGTGCCACCCGGCGGTAGGTCTCGCCCCGGCGAGAGAATGACGCCGCCCCCGCCTGCGCCGCCGGACTCGTGTTGTTGGCCCTTCGCTGCCTGTTCTGCTGCCTCAGATCGCTTCAGCAGCGTGCTCAAATTCTCCAGGTCGGCAACGGTCAATCCCCAATCATTGGCATGATCCAGCAACAAACGGGCCAGGTCGGTTTCCACTTTCTGCCCCAGTTCTTCCGGCGTGCGGAAAGAGGTCCAGGGGAGGCGAGAATCCCGCACAAAGACCAGGGCTGCGGGAGTGCGGTTCACCTCTTTGAGGTAGGC
>JADYZS010000185.1 GCA_020853075.1 Anaerolineae bacterium
CCACCGCGATCATGCAACTGGTGGAGCAGGGCAAAGTTGACCTCCATACCGATGTGAACGAGTATCTGAAGCGGCTCCAATTGCCGAGGAATTACGCACGACCTGTCACCATCGCAGACCTGTTAACCCACACCGCCGGTCTGGATTGGGATTTAGACGACATCGGCACTGTGGCACGTAGGGCCTCGGAGATGCAGCCGTTAGCGCAGTTCCTCGTCTCCCAGCCCCCCGCGCGCATTTGGCCGCCGGGTAAGCAATATCTCTATAGCAACGGTGCTTATGACCTGCTCGGTTTCGTGGTTGAAGAAGTGTCGGGGCTTCCCTTCGCGCAATACGTTGATGAAAACATCTTGCAACCATTGGACATGCACCGCACCAGCTTCTTGCAACCGCCGCCCATGTCAGACGACCTGGCAACGGCCTATGAATATGTAGATGGGGCATTCCGCGCGGTTCCGCTACCTTATTATCACAATCCTCCTTCCCGGTCGCTGACGGCCTCTGCCACAGACATCGCACACTTCATGCTTGCTCATCTGCAACAGGGGAGGTACGGCAACGGTCGTATCCTCCAGGAGTCTACCGCGCGGGAGATGCAGGCCCAGCATTTCACTTACCGCGCCGGTGAACCGGGAGCGGCCTATGGCTTTGATGAGTTCGTGCGCAACGGCGTGCCGGGGATTTCCAAATGGGGAGTAGACCTCGGAGCCCACAGCGGACTATATTTGCTGCCCGACCAGGACTGGGGCTATTTCATCTCCTACAATGGAAATGATGGTTTCCAGTTCATCAACTTCTTGACCGACCAGATCTTTGACCACTACTATCCGCTATCGGATGAACCTGTCCCACCCCAGCTGCCCGCCGATTTCCAAGCGCGCGCACGCCGGTTCACGGGCATCTATCGTTCAACTGGCTACTCCCATCACACCGTTGCGAAACTGGGCATGCTGCTCTGGGGCCCCTATCCACAGGTAACCGCGCCGGGTGATGGGACTCTGCAAGTTCGCTTCTCGCAGGACGATAAGAATATACTGCAATTAGTGGAGGTCGGCTCCCTCTTCTTCCAGTCTCCCGATGGAAAGACCCGCATCGTCTTCGTAGAAGATGGGCAAGGGAACATCACTCACATGGCTTCAGGCCAGTGGGTCACCGAGAAAGTACCCTGGTATAAGACTGCTGCCTTCCATACAGGCCTCCTGGGAATCTATGTTGTAGCCTTCGCCGTCATGGCATTGATCTCACCTGTATCGTCCCTGATCCGTCGGCGGCGGGGGCAACCGCCTCCGGTTGCACGCCTCCCGCGGCCCACGAGGCTCCTAACAGCGTTGGCTGCTGCTCTCAACCTCACCATGTTGGCCCTTATGGCTGTTTTACTCCCGCAAAGCGACCGTCTCGGCCTGGAGTATGGGATGCCCCCTGTGTTGGCTGCGGTGCTTGCCATCCCGATTGTGACCACAATCCTTTCCGTCGGCGCGCTGATCTCTGCCGGGCTGGCCTGGAAAAACCGATATGGGTCTCTCGCCGGGCGTGTAGCCTACTCTCTAGGCGTAGTGATCCTGCTCGCTTTCATCCCGTTCCTGCTGTATTGGAACCTATTGGGGTTCAGATGGTGATCAAAAAAGGCCACAGTTTCATGGGAGTAGTAAGTTGATGCGACCTCCTGTGCTTATCCTTCATGCCACCGGCACGAACCGGGACCGCGAGGTGGCCTGGGCGGTGGCACTGGCGGGCGGCGCGCCGGAGATCGTCCACGTCAACCAGCTGGTGGCAGGCGAGCGGCGATTAACCGATTACCGCATGATGGTGCTGCCGGGGGGCTTCTCCTACGGCGATGACCTGGGCGCGGGGCGGCTGTGGGCTCTGGATTTGCTCCACCGGCTAGCCGACGATGTGGTTGACTTCGCCCGCCGCCGTCGCCCGGTACTGGGCATCTGCAACGGCTTCCAGGCGCTGGTGAAGGCGGGGGTGTTGCCGGGTGGAAATAACCTCTCTCCGCCCCCTTCCCCCTCCTCTCCCCCACTGGGGGAGAGGAGGGGGAGAGGAGGGGGAGAAGAGAGGTCTGCCCCTCTCGCCACGCTCACCCGCAACGCATCAGGGCGCTTTGAGTGCCGGTGGGTGTGGCTGCGCCCACAGAATGATAGCCGCTGCCTCTTCACCCAGGGGCTGGAGGAGATGATCTATTGCCCGGTGGCGCACGGGGAGGGGAATTTCGTGCCGCGCGACGATGCGGTGCTGCACGCGCTGCAGGCCAACGGCCAGATCGCCTTGACCTACGCGGTGCCCGACGGCAGCGCGGCTGATTATCCCTGGAACCCCAACGGTTCCGTCGCGAGCATTGCAGGCGTCTGCGACGCGGGCGGGACGATCCTGGGCCTCATGCCTCACCCGGAGGATCACATCATGCCGGAGCAGCGGCCCGATTTCGCCCGCGGTGGCCGCGGCAACCTGGGCCTGGCGCTCTGGCAGAAGGCGGTGCGCTACGCGGCAGAGGTGTAGAGCAGCGATAGAATTTTAGATGGCCCCCACCCTGGCCCTCCCCCGCAAAGCGGGGGAGGGTGGCCTGCCTGCCCAGGCTTGCCGGGGAAAGGCCAGGAAGGGGCTGAGTACGTTAGGAGGTTCCACCATGACCATTCAGTTCGGCTCCAAACTGGCCGAGGGCAAGACCAAGATTGTCTATGCCCACCCGACCGATCCGGCGATTTGCTACCTGTTCCACAAGGACGGTATCACCGCGGGCGATGGCGCGCGGCGCAGCACCATCGTGGGCAAAGGCGCGCTCGCGGGGCGAACGACGGCCAACGTCTTTCGTTTACTTGCGCAGGCCGGCATCCCAACCCATTTTGTGGACGCGCCCGCGCCCGACTTGATGCTCGTCCGCCGTTGCACGATGATCCCGTTGGAAGTCGTGATGCGGCGCATCGCTACCGGCTCCTACCTTAAACGCCACCCGGAGGTATCAGAAGGGACGCGCTTTGATCCGCTGCCGGTGGAGTTCTTCCTGAAAGATGATGCCCGCCACGACCCCCAGGTAACCGAGACGGAGATCGCGCGCGACGGCATCGCTTCGGCAGGCGAGGTAGAGACTATGGCGGAGATGGGCCGCCGCGTCTTCGCCATCCTGGAGCAGGCGTGGGCCGGGCTGGGCGTGCAACTGGTGGATATGAAGATAGAGTTTGGCCGCGAAGCGTCCCGTCGCTTGCACCTAGTCGGCGCAAGCCGACAAGGCACGCGGGGCCGCGCTGGGCAGGGCGCGCTCCTGGTGGCCGACGTGATAGACAACGACTCCTGGCGGCTGTGGCCTGGCGGCGACAAGAGCCAGATGCTGGACAAGCAGATTTACCGGAACATGAAAGAGGTCACCGCCGAGGGGCTGGAGGGGTTGAAGGCCAAGTACGCGCAGGTGGCGGAGTTGACAGGGAGGTTCGTGTAAAACATGCCGAACCCGCGCGTCATCATTATTCTCGGCTCCAAGTCCGACCTGGAACACGGCAAGGCGATCCAGAGTGCGCTGGCCGAGTTCGGCGTCGCCAGTGAGACGCGCATCGCCTCGGCGCACAAAAGCCCGGCGCACCTCCTGCGCGTATTGGCCGAATACGAGGCGGCGGGAGGCACAAGACTTTACATAACCGTCGCCGGGCGCTCCAATGCCTTGAGCGGCTTCGTGGATGCCCAGGTCGCCGCGCCGGTCATCGCCTGCCCGCCTTATAGCGACCGCTTCGCTGGGGGCGACCTCTTCTCGTCATTGCGGATGCCGGGCGGCGTCGCGCCCGCGGTGGTGTTGGAGCCGGCCGGCGCCGCGCTCCTGGCTGTGAAGATATTGGGCCTGGCGGAACATACACTGGCGGAGCAGGTAGCCGCGCGGCAGCGCGCAGTGGTGGAGACGTTAATCAGAGATGATGCAGAAGTGCGGAGTAAGGGTCAGTGAATCAGGGGGATGTGATGGCAGAAGGGTTAAGAGAGGATAGACCGCGCGAGGCGTGTGGCGTCTTTGGCATCTATGCGCCAGAGCGCGACGTGGCGCGCCTGACCTTCTTTGCGCTCTACGCCTTGCAGCATCGCGGCCAGGAGAGCGCGGGCATCGCGACCTCCGATGGCCGGAGCGCGCACATCCACAAGAGCATGGGCCTGGTCTCCCAGGTCTTCAACGAGGAGAACCTGCGCCCGCTGGTAGGCCATGCGGCCATCGCGCACAACCGCTATTCCACCACAGGCTCCAGCGTCCTGCGCAACGCGCAGCCATACCTGATTGAGACGCTATACGGGCCGCTGGGCGTGGGGCACAACGGCAACCTGACCAACGCGCTCGTCTTGCGCCGCAAGTTGTTGGAAAAAGGCGTGGGGCTCTCCAGCACCAGCGATTCCGAGGTCATTACCCAGATGCTGGCCGGGATGCCGGGGCCGGCGTGGGAGCCGCGCATCGCCGCCTTCATGGCCGAGGCCGAGGGCGCGTACTCTCTCACGATTCTCACGCGCGATGCCGTCTTCGGTGTGCGCGACCCCTGGGGCCTGCGCCCTTTGGTCATCGGGCGCTTCGCGGGCGGCGACGGCTGGTGCGTCGCCAGCGAGTCGTGTGCGCTCTCCACCATCGGCGCGGAGTACGTGCGCGAGGTCGCGCCGGGTGAGATCGTGCGGCTGGACGTGAACGGCCTCACGGCGACCCAGGGCCGCGCCCGCGAGCAGCGTGCGCTCTGCATCTTTGAGTTCATCTATTTCGCCCGCCCCGATTCCTTGCTGGACGACCAGGTGGTGCATCGCGTGCGGGTACGGCTGGGGCGCGAACTGGCGCGGGAGCAGCCCGCCGACGCCGACCTGGTCATCGGCGTGCCCGATTCGGCCACGCCCGCCGCCGTCGGCTATGCCGAAGAGTCGGGCATCCCCTTCGGCGAGGGCCTCATCAAGAATCGCTACATCGGGCGCACCTTCATCCAGCCCGATGAGGGGCTGCGCCGCCTGGGTGTTGCCTTGAAGTTCAACCCGTTGCCGTCAAACCTGAAAGGGAAGCGAATCGTCCTGGTGGACGACAGCATCGTGCGGGGAAACACGAGCGGCCCGCTGGTGCGGCTGCTGCGGGACGGCGGCGCGCGCGAGGTGCACATGCGCATCACGTCGCCACCCATCCGCCACCCCTGCTTCATGGGGGTGGACATGGCGACCTACAACGAACTGATCGCCCACCGGATGACGGTAGAGGAGATTCGCGAGCACCTGGGCTGCGACTCGCTGGGCTATCTGAGCCTGGACGGGTTGGAGCGCGCCGTCAGCGAAGAAGTGGGGAACGGCACCAGCCCCATCGGCCGCGGCTACTGCAACGCGTGCTTCTCCGGCAGTTATCCTATCCGGCTGGAGGAGTGGTGGTTGAGCGAGGACCGGATTAAGTTGGCGTTTGAGGGGACGCTGCCGGGGTAGAAACAACCCGACCTATGGTGGTGAAGCCATGGCAAGTCTGCAAGCAGACAACTATGACCTCTTCCAAAAGGCACTAGCCAAAGTTCTTGGCGCACTAGCTATTCAACTTGTCGAAGAGTCTAAGGAAGAGTTTGGAGAAGCATTAGGGAATCGACTGTATGACCTCGATGGCCCAAGAACGATATCAAGAGAAGCCTTGCCGCTGGAAAAGTTCCATGGAATGCTCTTGGAGGGTGTGCGGGAGATAGATGACTCATTTCAGATAATTACCCACGATATTCCGTTCTACATAAGCCATTTTCCGCCGAGGTCTGCCAACGTCTCTAGGACGAAGTATTTACAGTATCACATAGGCAACTATCTCAACCAGATTTATATTTTACGAGAAAGAATGGAGGCCTATAGGGACTGTGTGCTCGAAGCGTACCATGGAGACAGCCGCCTATCTGAAATGGGGCCTCAGCTTAGTACAGCGTTGCGTAAATTCGGTGCGAGTTGCACAGGCACTGCATATACAAGCTGTAGTCATCTTGACCCCAGGATTACGCGACATTTAGTATGTACCGTCCACATCCTATAGCAGAACTCGG
>JADYZS010000186.1 GCA_020853075.1 Anaerolineae bacterium
ATGTCAATGCAGTACCGGAGGGATATTGGCTCAGAACTTATCTCGGCGTCACCGTGGCCGTGGGACAATTCCACTATTTTCGTGATACACGCTTATTCAGCGCGCCCGCTGGTTCCCGGTTCGTCGGCTTCGGCATCAGTATCCGCAACCGCAACGACTCCATCATCCGTGTGAGCCCCGCCACGGTGACGTTGCTGGATCACACCGGCCACGAATATCGCCACGACCGCGCCACCTTTGACTATTGGCTGGTTCCCCTGCAAAGCCTCAATGCGACGCCCAATCTTTTGATATCGGGCGGCATGGTCTTCCTCATCCCGGAGGATTCGTCGCCCGCGCAGGTGACCTACGACGCGCGGCCCTTCGGCCCCATCGTGACCGTGGACCTGGCAGGGCCGCCGATCCCTTACTAACCTCACTCATTCACAATACGCTGGTCAATCAGTTGCTCGCGGACGTAGCCGCCTTGCGTGGAGAAACGGAAATGCGAGGGGTCTATGGCGAACTCTAAATCTACCATGGCCGGGCCGCCGCGGTTCTTCTCAATGCTGAACACGACCCAGTTGCGGAAAGCCTGCGCCTGGTTGGGGTTATAGGTGATGTGGTTCCGGGAGATGATCTGGTACTTATTGTTGAAGATCATCACAACGTCGCTCTCGTACTGGATGGCCGAACTCCCCCGCAAGTCGTGCAGTCGCATACGCGTCGCCTTCAGGCCTTCCCGGTCTGCCGCGGCCAGCACGATGACGGGTATTTCCAGCGTCATGGCGATGTCTTTCAGACCCTCCGACAGGATGGTAGTCTTCTCGGCCTCGTTCTGTGCGCTCAACGGGTCAATAGACACCTTTTGCAAATAGTCCACAAAGAGCGAGATGGGGCCGCCAGTGCGGTGCATCACGTCTTCGGCCAGACGACGCACCACGCCTAACGTCGTCGTGACGGAACTGGCCTTGACGATAAAGAGGCGTTCAGCGTAGCTCTCAATGGCCGCCAACGCCTGAGCCCAGAGGGGATCGCGGCGCAGCGCCTCGCGGAAGGCCAGGCGCGGGCCGCCGTTGGCGTGCTGGTTGTGTTGCGCGACGGCGACCATCAGTTCATTCAGTTTCAGCAGGGTGGGCGTGGCCTGTCCCGGCACGGCGCGGGCGCCGACCTCCAGACAGAGCAGGCGTTGCATGAGGTGTTTGCGGCTATGTTCGTAGCAGATGTAGAGGGTGGGGTAGCGCGCCTCCGCCGCCATGTTGCGTGCCATTTGCAGGCTGGCAATGGTCTTGCCGACCCCTTGCGGCCCGCCGATGATCAGCATATCTCCCCGCGAGACTCCGCCCCCCAGGATGCCATCCAGAGGGTTGAAGCCCGTGGGGACAGGCCGCAGGCTCCCCGTAGCGCCACTGACCACTTCCTGGTCGGTATTCTTCAGTAACTCCCCGATTGTCGCAGGTATAGCCTGATCTACCCGCCACGTTTCGCTGCCGCTGTCAAACCCGATGACATCGGCCATGAGGCACCTCGCACAGTGTGCAGATCTGTGCCCTGCACGATGATGACTGCCATGAACGTCGCTTGCCCTCAGACGGCGCACCGGGGGAGGCGGCGTGATTAAGAATGAAAAGCAATGAATCCTATTCCATAAACGCGATCACGAGCCGGTCGCTCTCGTCATAATAATAGTGGGCGAAGAGCGGCGGGCTTCCATCAGGCAACGATAACACTCGCGGCAAGAGGATGCGCAAGTCTTCCACCAGGTCTTTCTTCAGCACCTCTGCCTGCGGAACCCATTCTAGCGCGCCCTCGGTGCTGGCGATAGTCTGCCGGCTCTCCGCTTCGGCGGTGAAGACAAAGAGAAGGACGCCGGTTTGGCCGTCGCCAGTGTCTATGTGGACGATGCCGCACAGACGCGCCCGGCGCACCGATAGCCCCGTCTCTTCCCGTATCTCCCGCAGGGCTGCGCTCAGAACGTCCTCGCCGCGCTCCACGTGGCCGCCGACGCCGTTGTAACGGTTAGGCCACAGTCGCTTGGTGGGCGTGCCGCGGAGCAACAGCACGTCGTCGCCATGACGGACGAAACTGAGGGTGCGCAGGATGGCCTGATAGCGGGCGCGGCTGCCGGCGATGCCTTGCTCTGCCTTTCCCATATCCTGGCCGTTCCTCTCTATGTCTCCGGCAGCGCCTGGCGCAGCCAATGCACCGTCTCTGCATGTACCACAGGGTCGTGTTGCGCGTCTCGGTGCGTCGCCTCCGGCAGAAGCCACAATCGTTTGGGCTCGCCTGCCAGGGCGTAGAGTGTTTCGCTATGCTGGTAAGGTACGTGCTCGTCCCGTTGGCCGTGAATCAAGAGCAGGGGACGAGGGGCGAGACCGGTCACGGCCTTTGACTCGTCGTGCAGGGCTAAGAAATGCTGAAAACCCGGCAGGGTAACGCGTACGCGCAGCCCCGCTGCCCGGTCCATGCTGAGCCAGAATTCCTTATTTCCGATGACCTGCGCCAGTATCTCGCTGCTGGCCGGGCAGATGGCAACCACGGCACGCAGGGCAGGGTAGCGGATGGCGGCCAGCAGGGCCAGGTAGCTGCCCATGCTGGAACCGCGAATGGCGATGCGAGAGGCATCCACCTCGCGGCGCGTGTACAGGTACGATAGCGCCGCGCCCACGTCGTCCAGGGTATCGCCATCCAGCGCGCCCTCGCTGGCTCCGTGGCCGCGCCAATCAAAAGTGAGGGCGGCGAAACCTTGCCCGGCCAGGAACTCAGCGAAGGATGCGTGGCTCTCCTTACAGCTCGCCAGGCCATGGCAGACGATGACCGCTGGGTAGCGCGGCCGTCCACCGCCCTCCGGCAAACGCAGTTCGGCGGATAGGTGTGCACCATTGCTATCTAACATTATCGGCTCAATTGGCATCGTTATCTATCCCCCATTGTTCCCATTGCAGTCTAAAACAAAGTAAAACGGGGTAATGCTTCCTTGATTCAAGTAAGTTGTCCATGCTGCCCAGGCGGCGACACAGCAGATACAATGAGCCGCAGAGACGTGGGTTTTATCCTCTGCGTTCTCTATGCTCTCCGCGGTAAAGTATTATCAGGAGCCGGGCAAGCGCGATGATACGCCTGGCCTGCCGCCACGGCGTTCGTGAGGCAGCCAATCCGCGGGCTTCTCTGCGAGGGCGATGATGAGTAACAGGAGGGCTTACTTGAGTTTGGCGATGAATTCGTCCACGCTGATGGCGGGCATCGTCATGAGTTTGATGCTCCCCCGCGAGGCCAATTCAGCCGAGACGCGCGCGATGGCGAGATTGTCCGGGGCCTCCACGATGTTGACGAAATCGTAAGGCCCCAGCACGGCGTACTGGGCGAGGACTTTCACGCCTAACGCCTCCACCTCTTTGTTCACTTCCTTGATGCGCTCCGGATGGTGCCTGATGGTGCGCGCCCCTTCGTCGGTGAGGTTACTGAGCATGACGTAGGTAGCCATTTCTCGCCTCCTGAGTTGAGGTTATCTATAGTTTATACCCAATCTTGCGCAAGAAGCCTTTGCGCCAGGCGATGTCCTCTTCGCCTTCAATCCCTTTGGTCTTCATGCCGTCAATGACGCCCAGGATGCCGCGGCCCTGCTCGGTCTCCGCCAGGATGACCTGCACCGGATTAGCGCTGGCACAGAAGATGCGACAGACCTCCGGCACCATCTTAATAGCATTGAGGACGTTGACGGGGTAGAGATTGCGCAGGAAGACGATGAAACAGTGACCCGCCGAGAGGGCCAGGGCGTTCTGTTTCGCCAAATTCACCAGTTCGTCGTCGGTGCCGGCGGCGCGCACCAGCGCAGGCCCCGACGACTCGCAGAAGGCGAGGCCGAACTTCGCCCCCGGCACGGTGCCAACGATGGCCTCATAGACGTCCTCAACGGTCTTAATAAAGTGGCTCTGCCCCAGAATGAAATTGATGTCGTCCGGTTTCGCAATGGCGGCGAGTTTCAGTTCCATGGTGCCCTCCCACGAATCATTCTAGCACAAAAACAGGGGTAATAAAAACTCGCTGATTTGGCGGAACGGGCGATTTGTGCGATACTGGTTCCAGGTCACCTGATTCACAACGGCGACGAAGCACGGAGGAAACGCCATGATAGCAGAGTTCCCCAGGACGATGGTGGGCGGCATTTCGGTTCCCCGCCTGATTATTGGCAGCAACTGGTTCCTCGGCTACTCGCACACCAGCGCGGCGCAGGACCGCTTCATCAAGTCCTACCAGACGCGCAAGAGCATCGCCGACATCCTCACCGTTTTCTTTGAGCATGGCATAGACGCGGTCATGTCTTCGCCCTCGCCGCTGCTTCACGAGGCGGTGCAAGAGGCCCAGGAGCGCACCGGCAGGAAGGCCATTGTCATCCACACGCCACACTTCCGGCTGTTGCCCAACGGTACGCAAGCGCCGGAGCCGGAGGAGGCCTTTGATACCTGCGTGAAACTGGGAGCCACCTTCTGTATGCCTCACCAGTGCGTCACCGATGCCCTGGTGGATCGCATGTACCACGTCATCCGCGACCTCGGCAAATACACTCGGATGATACGCGAGCGCGGGATGATCCCAGGGCTTTCCACCCACATGCCGGAGACGGTCGTCCTCGCCGACAAGATGGGCGCGGACGTAGAGACCTACATCCAGATCTACAACGCGGCGGGCTTTCTCATGCAGGTGGAAGCCGACTGGGTGATGCGAATCATCCGCAATGCGAAGAAGCCGGTGATGACGATTAAGCCGTTGGCAGCAGGAAGGCTCTTGCCGGTGGTCGGGCTCGCCTTTGTGTGGAGCACGATCCGCGATCAGGACATGGTCACCATCGGCACCACGACCCCCGACGAGGCGCGTGAGGTGATAGAGATCTCGCTGGACCTGCTCAACCGCCGGATTCCGGATAACGAACTGCAAAGGACGCGCAGCAAGAGTGCGTTGGAGCAGGCTTGAGGAGGTATCCATCGTGTCGTCCCATAGAGACCTTATTCCGATCTTTGAGCCTCGTTCCATCGCCGTCATCGGTGCTTCCCGCCAGCCGGGGAGCGTCGGCTACGCCGTGCTGGATGGCCTGCTGAACGCCGGCTACTCCGGCGTCGTCTATCCGGTCAACCCCAAGGCCCGCGCCATCCGCGGCGTGCGCGCCTATCCCAGCGTGAAAGAGGTTCCCGACGAGATTGACCTGGCGGTGATCATCGTGCCCGCGGCTTTTGTCCCGCAGGTAATGGAGGAGTGCGGCCAACGAGGGGTGAAGGGAGCCGTGGTGATCTCGGCGGGCTTCAAGGAGACCGGCGCGGAAGGTGCGGCCCTGGAGGCCCAGGTCAAGGCCATCGCCGCCCGTTATGGGATTGCCCTCGTCGGCCCGAACTGCCTCGGCGTCATGAACACCGCGGCAGACGTGCGCCTCAACGCCTCTTTTGCCAAAGCGATGCCCGATCCCGGCCACATCGCCTTCATCAGCCAGAGCGGGGCCCTGTGTACCGCCGTTCTGGACTTTGCGAAGGGCGAGCAGATCGGCTTCAGCAAAGTGGTCAGCATGGGCAACAAGGCCGACGTGAACGAAAACGATTTTCTCCGCTACCTGTGGCACGATCCCCAGACGCGGGTGATTCTCCTCTATCTGGAGGACCTGGCCGAAGGGCGCGACTTCATTGAGTTGGCGCGGGAGATGACCGGCGAAGGGCCCGACCGCAAGCCGATCCTGGCCTTGAAATCGGGGCGCACCCCGGCCGGCGCGAAGGCCGTCTCATCTCATACCGGCTCTCTAGCCGGTAGCGACGATGTCTATGAGGCCGTCTTTATGCAGGGCGGCGTGATGCGGGTGGAGACGGTGGAGGATCTCTTTGATTACGCCACAGCCTTCGCCAACCAGCCACCGCCCAAGGGGAAGCGGGCCGCCATCATCACCAACGCCGGCGGGCCAGGCATCATGGCAACCGATGCCAGCATCCGCTACGGTCTAGAGATGGCGACCTTCACCCCGGAGACGACCCAGAAACTGCGCGCCGCCCTGCCGCCCCATGCCTCCATCGGCAACCCCATTGACGTCATCGGCGATGCCCGCGCCGACCGCTACCAGGCCGCGCTAGAGATAGCCGTCGCCGACCCCAACGTGGATGGAGTGATCGTGTTGCTGACGCCCCAGGCCATGACCGAGATAGAGGAAACGGCCCGCGTCATCGTTGCATCGGCCAGGAGCAGCGAGAAGCCGGTCCTCGGCTGCTTCATGGGGGTTGTGGATGTTTCGGCGGGCGTGCGCATCCTGAAGGCCAACGGCGTGCCGTGTTACACCTTCCCGGAGGATGCCGTGCGCGCCCTCGCCGCCATGTCCCGCTACATGAATTGGGTGACGCGCCCGCGCACCGAGATCAAGACCTTCCCGGTGGATAAGGCAAAGGCAGCCCAACTCCTGGCCGGGGCGCCGCGCCGTAGCCACGGCTTTATCTCCGAGGAAACCGCGTTTCAGGTTCTGGAAGCCTACGGCTTTCCGCTTCTTCCCTGGGGCGTGGCGCGGAGTGCCGAGGATGCCGCTGCCACCGCGCGCCGCATCGGTTTTCCGGTGGTGCTGAAGATCCTCTCGCCCGACATCGTGCACAAGTTTGACGTCGGCGGCGTCCGCCTGAACCTGCGGGACGAAAACGAAGTTCGCCAGGCCTTCACCGGCATGATGGCCGAGATCCCCCAACGCCAGCCGGGGGTTAGCCTGGAAGGCGCGCTGGTGCAGAAGATGGTGCGCAGCAACCGCGAGGTGCTCCTGGGCATGAAGCAAGACCCGCAGTTCGGGCCGGTGCTCGTCTTCGGTCTGGGCGGCATTTACGTGGAGGTCTTGCGGGACGTGACCTTCCGCGTAGCCCCGGTGCGCGAGTTCAGCGCCGAGCGGATGGTGCGCTCCATCCGTGCCTACGGCCTGCTGGAAGGGGTGCGCGGGGAGCCGCCAGCAGACATTGAAGCCATCACCGGGTGCATCAAGCGGCTGTCGCAACTGGCGATGGAGCAGCCC
>JADYZS010000187.1 GCA_020853075.1 Anaerolineae bacterium
GGAGATGCTGAGTTGGGCTGGGCTGGGCGTGGCGATGGGGAACGCAGAGCCAGCGGTGCAGGCGGCGGCACGCTGGGTGGCTCCATCTATTTTGGAAGACGGCGTGGCCGAAGTCATCCGCCGCTTTATCCTCTACCCCTCTCCCGATGGACACGCGCACGCTCCCCGCGGCTGAGCCACCGTCGCTGCTGCGCGCGGTAGAAACGCTGCGCGCGGGCGGCCTCGTCGCTTTTCCTACCGATACTGTCTATGGCCTGGGCGCGCGCGCCTGGGACGAACAAGCCGTGGCGAAACTCTACGTTGCCAAGGGCCGCGCCGAAACCAAAGCGAGCCCTCTCCTCCTCGTGTCGGTTGACGCTCTCCGTGACGTAGTGGCCGAAATCCCGCCAGTGGCCCTGGCCCTGGCCGCGCGCTTCTGGCCTGGCCCGTTGACGTTAGTCCTCCACCGTCATCCCCGCGTGCCCGACGTCGTCACCGGCGGTGGGCCGACGGTGGCCGTACGGGTGCCGGATCATCCGGTTGCGCGGCGCCTCATCTCAACCCTGGGCGAGCCGCTGGCCGCGACCAGCGCCAACCTCTCCGGCGCGCCCAGCCCGGTGACGGCGGAGGAAGTCGCCGCGCAACTAGGTGGGCGCATCCCCCTGATCCTGGACGGCGGCCCCTGCCCCGGTGGCCTCGCTTCCACCGTGCTTGACCTGACGGTGACTCCCCCTACCATTCTCCGCCGCGGGCCGGTGCGCCTGGCAGACCTGCGCGCGCTCGTACCGGACGTCGTGGAAAAAGATTGACGCCCCCTGGGGCGCGTGTTATAATTCCTGCCGTTCTGCTGGCCCGATCCTGTTAGAGGCCCCGAAACACGGCGAGGAATGCTCATCGGTCTGGATGCTAGCCGCCTGGCTCCGGCCTCCGCCGCCCTCCCTGGACGGACGGGGACTGAGACCTATTCGCTCCATTTGATCCGGAATCTGCTGGCCCTGGACGACGGGCACCGCTTTCGCCTCTACTTGCGGGAGCCGCCGGCGCCAGGGCTTCTTGTGACAAGGGAAGACGTTGAGCAGCGCGTGATCCGCGCGCCGCGCCTGTGGACGCACCTGGGCCTGAGTTGGGAGATGGCCCGCCGCCCGCCCGACGTCCTGTTCGTGCCCGCCCACGTGATTCCCTTGTGGCATCCGCGGCGCAACATCGTGACGGTGCACGACCTCGGCTATCGTCTCTATCCAATGGCGCACAGGCAGCTTGACCGTTTCTACCTGGACGTTTCCACCCGGTGGAGCGCCCGCGCGGCCAGCATCATCATTGCCGACTCGCGGGCAACGGCCAACGACCTGCACCGCTTCTACAGCGTGCCGGACGAGAAGGTACGCGTCGTCTATCCGGGCCGCGACGAATCGCTGTCGCCTGTGCACGACGCTGCCACGCTGGCCGCGCTGCGGGCGCAGTACGGTCTGAGCGAACGCTACATCCTGCACGTCGGCACGTTGCAGCCGCGCAAGAACCTGGTGCGACTGGTGGAAGCATTCGCCGAGGTGGCGAACAGGTTGCCAGAGACGGGCCGCGTGCAACTCGTCCTCGCTGGTCAGAAGGGCTGGCTCTACAACGAGTTGTTCCGGCGGGTAGAGGAATTGGGACTGCAAGGCCGGGTCATCTTTCCCGGCTACGTGCCCGACGCTGACCTCCCCGCGCTCCTCTCTGGCGCGGCCTGTTTCGCCTTCCCCAGCCTTTATGAAGGCTTCGGTTTTCCGGTGTTGGAAGCCCAATCGTGCGGCGTGCCGGTTATCTGTTCCGATGTTTCATCGCTGCCGGAGGTGGCCGGTGACGGCGCGCTCCTGGTCTCGCCCCACGATACGGCAGCCTGGGTGGAGGCGTTGATGCGAGTGCTGACAGACGAAAGGCTACGCGCCCAACTGCGGGCGCGGGGCTTTGTGAACGTCGTTCGCTTCTCCTGGCGCACCTGTGCGGCAGAGGTGATGCGGGTGTTGGAAGAGGCGGGCCGGAGAGTATAGGCTTTATAGGGCATCTTTTTTTGCTTGAAGCGTTCTCCCCTCACCCCCGTCCTGTACGGCGAGTACGCCCACAGGACTTGCCCCTCTCCCGCAAGCGGGAGAGGGGAGTCGGCCAAAACCCTCTCCTCTCCGGGGAGAGGGTAGGCCGCGAAGCGTCCCGCACGCGGGGGTGAGGGGGGACGGCTCTTTTATCTATAGGCCATTCATAGAGAACCTACTCCTATCAGCAGAGGAAGTCTGCGGAGCCGCGCGATGGACACAGTAGAAATCCTGGGCGTGCGGGTACACACGGTGACCAACCGGGAGGCGATGGAACGCATCGCCGTCCTCGTCGCCGCGGGCCCGTCGCACCAGGTCGTCACGGTGAATCCGGAGTTCGTCATGGCGGCGCGCCGTGATACGGCCTTTCGCCAGGTGCTCAACCGGGCCGACCTGTCGCTGCCCGACGGCATCGGCCTGGTGTGGGCGGCGCGGCTGCTCTACGGGCGCGGCGCGCTGTCGGAGCGGGTGGCGGGGATAGACACGGTGGAGCGGTTGGCGGAGATGGGGGCACGGCAGGGCTGGCGGCTCTATTTCCTCGGCGCGGCAGAGGGCGTGGCGGAACGCGCGGCGAAGACTCTATCTGTTCGCTACCCCGGACTGACCATTGCCGGAACGCACGCGGGCTCGCCCGTAGAGCCGGAGGCCGCAGCCATCGTCGCCCGCGTGCGCGCGGCCCGGCCCGACGTTCTCTTTGTGGCTTACGGCGCGCCTGCGCAAGACCTGTGGATCGCGCGCCATGCAGAGGAGTTGCAGGTTCCTGTCACGCTGGGCATAGGCGGGTCCCTTGACGTTATCGCTGGCGTCACTCGCCGCGCGCCGCTCTGGATGCAGCGGCGCGGTCTGGAATGGCTCTATCGCCTATTGCGGCAGCCGTGGCGCTGGCGGCGGATGGCTGCGCTCCCGCGCTTCGCGGCCCTGGTTATCTGGCAACGGTTAGCGGGCCCGCGGCGCAAATCTGGTGTGGAGACCTATCATGCCTGAAAACAGCCTGGAGGCGACGCGCCGTCGCATCGCCGAGCGTATCCTGGAAGACGAACGGCTCTATTCCAATCTGGAAGACCATGAGGCTAAAGTCCTCACCGAATGGGCTATGGCCCAACTGGATGCGCCCATTGCCGCGAAAGGGAAGGCCGCAGAAACCGCGCTGGAAGAACGAGGCCGCCGTGTGCGCCAGGCCCTGCGCGATATCAATGACCTCGTTGGCGAGCGCGGTCGCCTCTCTGCGGAGGAGCGCGAGGCGCGCCTGCGCACCATCCTCTCTCGCGGCAACGCAACCACAGCGGCCTGGTCTGGCTCCGCCGAATGGGAGGAGGCCCGCCGCCTCCTGCGCGACTGGGATCACCTTTCTAACCTGGAACTGATTCATCGCCTGTTGGACCTCGTAACCCGCACCTGGCGCGAGACGCGCCGCGCCACGCAGGGCAACCCGAAGCGCAGTTCCGGCACTCAAGGCTGCCTCATGGCGATTCTTGTGGTGTTTCTCCTCCTCACGCTGGGGATTGCCGGCTTCTATGCGCTGACGCAGATCGCCGGCAAGGCGATACGCGGCCTTCCGGCGGAGCCTACCCCCACCGTGGCAGCCGGGGAGACACCCGCCGCGTCTTCCTGGTATCGCGTCTATTTCACCTCGCCCAAGTACCCCGACGACCCGCGCGACCATCGCGGTGGCCTGGACGAACGCCTGGTGGAGTTTCTGAAGCGCGCGCAGCAGAGTATTGACGTGGCGATATACGACCTGGACCTGAGCAACGTGGCCGACACGCTCATCGCGGCGAAAAACCAGGGCGTGACCGTAAGAATCGTGACCGATACCGATAACCTCAAGACCCAGGCCATTGTACGCCTTCAGCGCGCGGGCATCACCGTGATAGACGACAAGCGCGAGGCCATTATGCACAACAAGTTTGCCGTGGTGGATGGCCTCGCCGTCTGGACCGGCTCCTGGAATTTCACCGAGAACGATACGTACCGCTACAACAATAACGCCATAGAGATAGATTCGCCGGAACTGGCGAGGAACTACCGCACCAAGTTTGAGCAGATGTTCAGAGACAAGGAGTTTGGCCCCGGACGGCCTACCACCCGCACGACACGCTTTACCATCGGTGGCATCACGGTAGAGAACTATTTCTCGCCGGAGGACAAGATTGCCAGCAGAATTGCAACCCGCTTGAGCCAGGCCCAGCAAAGCATCTATTTCATGGCTTTCTCCTTCACCGATGACGACATCGGCCAGGTGGTGCTAGATCGGGCGAGGGCCGGGGTGACGGTGCAAGGCGTCTTTGAGACGACCGGCTCGGAAACCCGCTTCAGCGAATACACGGCGATGCGCGGCGCCAAACTGGACGTGCGGCAGGATGGCAACCCCTTCCTCATGCACCACAAGGTCTTTATCGTGGATGGGCGCACGGTCATCTTCGGCTCATACAACTTCTCCCGAAATGCGGATGAAGACAACGACGAGAATCTTCTGATTGTGGACGACCCGGCCCTGGCCGAGCAGTTTCTGACGGAGTTCCGGCGCGTCTATTTGCGAGCCAGCACCGAGGGACAGTAAGGCTGCGCATGACAAACACCGATCCTATCGGCGACCCCCATTCTCTGGTGGGCCGCTTACAGGGAAAGCGCATCCTGGTCGTGGGTGATCTCATCCTGGATGAGTATTGGCTGGGGCGGGCGACGCGCCTGAGCCGCGAAGCGCCTGTGCCTGTCCGGGAATTGGAGAAACGGACGCGCTTGCCGGGCGGCGCGGCGAACCCCGCGGCCAACGTCGTCGCGCTGGGTGGGGATGCGAGCATCGTCGGTATCGTGGGTGGCGACGAGCAAGGGGATGCACTTTTGCAACTGCTGGCCCAGGCGGGCATCGCTTCCGGCGGCGTGATCCGCGAGGCGGCGCGCCCGACCACCACGAAGACCCGGCTCCTGGCTGAATCGTCTCTTCGCTTCCCGCAACATCTGGCGCGCCTGGATCATCTGGATCGCAGCCCGGTGACCGACGACCTGGAGGACGCCCTCTGCGTGGCGATTGAGACGGGCATGGCCGTGGCGGATGCCGTGCTGGTTTCCGACTACAAGGGCGGTGTCGTCACAGAGAAGGTGATCGCGACGGTGTTGGCGGCAGCGCGCGAGCATGGTAAGTTAGCGACGGCAGACTCCCAAGGTGATCTCTTGAAGTTTCGCGGCTTCAGCCTCGTCAAGTGCAACCGCGCCGAGGCTGAAGCGCAGGTGGGGAGGCCGCTGGCTCGCGATGCCGATTTTGAGCGCGCGGGCGCACAACTTCTGCCGGAACTGGTGGCGGTCGCCCTGGTTATCACACGTGGGCCTGACGGCATGACGGTCATCCAACGCGGCGGGCTTGCGGCCCACTTGCCTGCCACGAACCGCAGCGAGGTCTTTGACGCGACGGGCGCGGGCGATACCGTGATCGCGGTGATGACGCAGGCCCTCGCCGCCGGGCTTGACTGGCGCACGGCAGCACACCTGGCGAACGTGGCAGCGGGCCTCGTCGTCCGTCGCCTGGGCAACGCGACGGTGGCGCCCGCTGAGTTGGTGGCGGCGTTGGAGGGAGGCTGATGGGTCGCGTCTTGTCGTGGGAAGCGGCGCGAGCCTGGCGTGAAGAACTAAGGGCAGCGGGCCGCCGCCTGGCCTTCACCAACGGCCATTTTGACCTGTTGCACGTGGGCCATCTGGATTATCTGGAAGCGGCGCGCGCCCTGGGCAACGCGCTCTGCGTTGGCCTCAATGGCGACGCCTCAACGCGCGCGCTGAAAGGGCCGTCGCGCCCCTTCGTGCCGCAAGAAGAGCGGGCGCGGCTCCTCGCCGCGCTGGCCTGCGTGGACGCCGTCGTCGTCTTTGATTCGCCCACGGCGGAAGCGCTGGTGGCCGCGCTGGAACCCGACGTCTATGTCAAAGGTGGCGACTGGAACCTGGCGACCCGTATCCCGCCGGAAGCAACGGTAGCGCAATCTTACGGCGCGGAGGTGCGTTTTCTCCCCTATCTGCCGGAGCACTCCACCACCGCATTGGTGGAGCGCATCGTGAGGCGCTACGCCGGTGGAGCCAGATGAGCCACAGGGTTTCCCGTAGTGGCCGCTGAACAGCCCCTTCTGCCGCAATCTGGCCTGGCCCGCTCCGCTGGCATCCTGGCATTGGGCAACGTCGCCAGCCGCGCCCTGGGCCTGGCGCGCGAGATCGTGATCAGCCATTTGTTCGGCGCGAGCGGCCTGGTGAGCGCGTTCCGCGTCGCCAGCATCGTCCCCACGATGCTGTACGCTCTCCTCATTGGGGGACTCCTCAGCGCGGCCTTGGTGCCGGTCCTTAGCGAATACGCGGGGGGTCGCCAGAAGCAAGGGTCGGGCCGCGCCGCGGGGGCCATCCTCGGCTTGGTTGCCGTGGGTGGCGCACTCATCGTCCTCTTATTGGAACTCTTCGCCCCGCAAGTGATATGGCTCATGGGCAGCGGCTTTGACGACAGCCTGCGCGCGGTGGCGGTGCGATCCCTGCGCATCCTGGCCCCTGCCGTCTGGTGCTTCTTCTGCTCCGGCATTGTCACTGGCATCCTCTATGCCCGCCACCGTTTTACTTACCCCGCGCTCGCGGCCGCGGCCTTCAACCTCGGCATCGTCGTGGCTGCGCCGCTCCTGGTAGGGCGTCTTGACATCTATAGCCTGGCGGTTGGTGTCTTGCTCGGCAGCATTGTCCAACTAGCCCTGCAACTCCCCGGCCTGCGCGGGAGTGGCCTGCGCCTCTCCCTGGACTGGCGTCATCCCGCCCTGGCCCGCATGGCACAACTCTACCTTCCTATCGCGCTGGGCCTGATAGTTACTCAGGTGCAGATCGCGGTAGATCGTAACCTGGCCTCGGGTACCGGCGAGAACAGCATCGCCTGGATGCAGAACGCCACGACCCTCATCCAGTTTCCGTTGGGGCTGGTGGCCGTCGCCATATCCCTCGCGGCTCTCCCTTCTCTTTCGCAATTGAGCGCAGCCGGCGACTGGGATGGCTACCGGCGGACGCTGGCACGCGGCCTTCGTCTGGTGCTCGTCCTGATCCTCCCTGCTGCCGTGGGCCTCTGGGTGCTGGGTGAGCCGCTTATCCGCCTCATATTTGAGCATGGCGCGTTCGGGCCGGCCGATACGCTCTGGACGACGCGCGCGCTCCTGCTATATCTGTTGGGTCTCGTCTTCGCCGCGATAGATTGGCCGCTGAACTACGCCTTCTATGCCCGGCAGGATACGCGCACGCCCGCGTTCGTCGGCGTATTCTCCGTGGGCCTCTATCTGGCCGTTGCCTTGCTCTTGGTGGGACGCCTGGGTATGCTAGGGCTCGTCCTGGCCGATTCGGCCAAACAGGTGGGCCACGCGTTGGTGATGCTGGTATTCTTACGCCGGCGCGTGGGTAGCCTGGCAGGCTACGGCGTGGCCACGGCTGGCGCGCGCGCGGCCCTGGCTGCTGTGATCATGGGCGGCGGCGTATGGCTGGCGCGCGGCGCGTTGGAGCGAGGGGGAATCGCAGAGGGGGCCCTGGCTGAGACGACGGTCGTGGCCGTGGGCGGCGCGGTGGGCATTATCCTCTACTTCAGTGTTCTTGCGGTACTGCGCCTGGAAGAGGCAGGTATCTTGTCGGCAGAGGTTGTGCGGAGGCTACGCGGCGGATAGGTCAGCCCTCACCACATCTTTGCTCCACCCTGCGGCATGAAGTATAATGGGCTTACGTGCGGTCAGGAACGTCCTGGCTGCACGAAGCGTCTGCAATACAGCCATCGGTGGCTTTTCTTAAAGGAGAATTATGGCAAAGAGGTCACACCGACCACGCCCAGCCTCACCCAATCGCTATGCTACGCTACGACCTTCTACTCCTCCCGTTGGGAGTACGGCGGTATCGCTGGCCGCGATGACCGCCGCGCGCGGACGCGGCAGCACGATGGAACCGGCCAAGAAGGTCAACTTTGCGGAGGAATACCGTTACGTCTATCAGGATCTGCGCCGCGTCGCTGTTCTGGCAGGAACCATCCTTCTCATCCTGGTTGTGTTGTCCTTTGTCATCAAATAACGCGGATCAGGACGCGGGCTTCTCGCGTCCGCGGTTTGCATAAGACGGTATCCAACGGGTCAGGGCCATTTCACCGATGCAGTGGAAGGCACAACAGAGCCAGAGGTTGTGGGTGTAGTAGAAGAGGACGGCAGAGGAGAAGGCAAAGGCGGCAGGGCGCAATAGCTTTTCGGCCTGGTCAGGCGTGGCAAGAGCGCGCCAGGTGGATGGCACGAGCGCGGCTTCCAGGGCGACCAGGGCGAGCCCTACCCACACGCCTCCATAGGTATCGTTCAGCCAAAGCGTTGCTCCTGTGCGGTAGAGGGCCCAATGCCCCTGGAGAGCGGCGATGCCGAGTAGAGCCAGAGGCCAGGGGAGGAGGTCGGCGGGAGGGGGAACTTCGCGGCGATAGCCCCACCAGCCCAGAACTAAGATTGCCAGGGCGATGCCCGCCAGCGCACCGCCGAGACCGAGGCTCTGCACCCAGTTTATCTCGGCGAGGCCGAAAAGCCGCGGCGACATCAGGCCCATGAGCAGAGCAGCATAAGGGACGCCGAAACCATAGATGAGGCGCACAACCCATAAGATGCCTTGAACTTCACTATGCCGGGCCTGGCGCGCGAGTCGCCCGTCGGGATGGCGGCTCTGCCATAGAACGGCAACCC
>JADYZS010000188.1 GCA_020853075.1 Anaerolineae bacterium
CCTCAACGCGACGCTGCTGCTGCCGGTCGTGACAAGGCGGAGCAAAACCAGGACAAGGTTGAGATATCTGCGGAAGCGTTGCTCCTGCAAAAAGGAGTTGAGGTAGCCCTCTCGGCAGACGACGTTCGCTGGGATAAGGTCAACACGTTGCGCCAGCGCATCGCGCGGGGGACCTATGAAGTACCCGTCAACCATCTCGCCCAACGGCTTCTTGGAGAAGCCTAGTACTCCAGAGACTGATGCCTTTGCCCTCCTCGAGTCAGGAATCGCCCTCTGTGCTCGTTGGGAGGAATTGGCCGCGCGACAATTCTCTGCCTTAAAGGAGAAAGACCTACAAACCTTCTCGGTCATTCACGTTAGCCAGTTGCATCTGGCCGACCAACTCTACGATCTGGAATTGCGCTGGCAGAAGATTATCCCCTTATTGCAGGAAAAAACGTCCCTGAGCGTAACAGGGCAGGGAGCATCGGTTCTGCGGGCAAACCTGAAAGCGAAATGGAACGAGTTTGTGGCTGCCGCGCAGCGTGCTTCGGCGGCCAATTTCTTGAATGCGAAAGCCCTGGCCGCTTCTACCTTATTGCAAGCCGCGTGTGAGCCCCTCGCGGCAGCCAAGGGCGAAAAGACCTATGACCGGCATGGCCGGTCACGGTCTCCTTATCATTCCCTGTCCTTGATGACGCTGGATCGCGAGGGTTAGGGGGCGTCCCATGAACTCCTTCAGCGGACTGCAAATCGGCCTCAGCGCCCTCATCTCTCAGCAATTGCTGCAAGAGACGATAGCCCACAATGTGGCTAACGTCAATACACCGGGTTTTTCGCGCCAGAAGGCCCGGCTGGTGGCGTTGCCGCCCTCCAATCCCTACTCCCTTATGCCGCAAACAGGGCTGGGCGTGGCCGTTGCCGACGTCCGCCGTTCCGCCTCCGTCTTGCTCAACAGGCAAATTGAGCGGGAGAGCGGCACTTTGACCTATTGGTCAACCGTTCGCGACGGTATGAGCGAGGTGCAGAGCCTTTTCCTGGAGCCCGGCTCCCTGGGCTTGCAGGCGATTATTGATGAGTTCTGGGCTTCCTGGCGCGATCTCAGCGTGGATCCCACGAACCCCGCCGCGCGAGCCACGGTACGCCAGGCCGGCGAGACCCTGGCATCTAACATCCAGCGGGCTTACCAGGGTGTTAGCAACAGCATGACCCAGTTGGATGCGGAATTGGGCTATAGCGTCGGGCGTGTCAACCTCCTGGCGGGCCAGATCGCAGCCCTGAACAAGCAGATTCAGCAGGCCGTTGCTGCCGGTGACCCGGCTAATGACCTGCGCGACCAGCGGGACATGCTCCTGCAACAAATGTCCACCCTGGCGCGTGTGCAAAGCGGCGAAAACAGCGACGGTACTTTGCTGGTCATCATGGGCGGACACATCATCGTAGGCGCGAGCGGTGCGACGCCCATTGACGTCCGGCCCGGCGTGGATGGCTTTAATGAACTGGTCTGGTCGGACGATGGTTCCAACGTAGTTGTCCGCGAGGGGGAGATCGGCGCGAAACTGGGGTTGCGAGATTGGGCGCAGAACCAGGTGCTGGCCGATCTGGATAGGATGGCCGCCGCCCTCATTCAATCGGTGAACGGGCTCCACGAGGACGGTTATACGCCTCCTCCCGCTAACCGCACCGACATCTCGTTCTTCTCCGGCACAGGAGCCGGTGACATACGCGTGTCGGACGAGGTGAAAGCCGACCTGGATGCCATCGCCGTAGCCGCCAGCCCCAATTCGCCCGGCGACGCCAGCGTCGCCTTGCAGATCGCGGGGTTGCAACGTCAGGAGAGCGCCGCGCTCAATGATACCGTCGGCGGCTTCTACGCCGGCTTCGTCGCCAGGTTGGGCCTCAACGTCCAGCAGGCAGATAACATGGTGAAGAGCCAGGACTCGCTGGTTCAGTTCTTGAATGCCAGCCGGGAGGACCTGGCGGGAGTGTCGTTGGACGAAGAAGCGGTGCAGATGCTGGGGGCGCAGCGGGCATATCAGGCTGCCTCGCGGGTGATTACGGCGGTGGACGAGATGCTGGATCGTCTCATCAACAATACAGGTCTGGTCGGTCGCTAGGGGGAGAAATGCGCATCACGCAACGGATGATCATAGATTCGGCGGTGTATCGCCTGCAGCAGAACCAAGAGGGCATGGACAAGTTGCGGGCCGACATCGCCAGCAGCAAGCGCATCCGCAAGCCGGACGATGATCCCCAGGGAACCCACCAGGCTATGAACCTGCGCACGCACCTGAGCGCGGTGCAGAACTCGCTGCGCAACCTGGAATATAGCATGGACTGGCTCTCGGCCAACGATGCGGCGTTGGGCAGCATCGCGAAGGTGCTGGCCGAAGCCCGCGACGAGGCGCTGAAAGCGGCCAACGATACCCTCTCCTCCGGTATTCGCCAGGGCATCGTCCCCGTCATACGCGACCTATACAGCCAGACGGTAGGGATCGGCAACACGGAACACCGCGGCCAGCACATCTTTGGCGGTTTCCGGGTAGATCAACCGCCCTTCGTCGCCGACATGAACAATCTTACATTCACATATCAAGGTGACAATGGCAGCATCAGCCACGAGGTGGAGCCGGGCACGCAGGTCGTTGTGAATGTCCCTGGGAGCGATCCCCTCTTCTCGGCTGCGCTCACCGCCCTCAAGAATCTCCACGATGCCCTGCAAGCCAATGATACCGCGGCCATTCGCGCGTCCGTTGCCGATATTGACAACGCGCTGGATCTGACCTTGCAGAAGCAGGGCGAAATCGGTTCGCGGGTGAAGGGAGTGAGCGTCACACGCTCACGTCTGGAGAAATACGAGGTGGACATCCAAAGCCTCCTCTCGCGCACCGAGAACGTAGATGTGGCTGAGGCCGTCCTCAACCTGAGCAGCCACGAGCAAGCCTATCAGGCGACCCTCTCCGCTCTCTCTCGCATCCTGCCTTTCACCTCCCTGTTTGACTACGTCAAGTAACTTCCCCTCTCCCCGCCGGGGATAGGGTGGCAGATGTCTCCCCTCTCCCGCTTGCGGGAGAGGGGCCGGGGGTGAGGGCGGAAGGTTGCATTTACCCTACTACCCGGCTAATTTGTAAAGATCATCAATCTAGACCCTCCCATATCCCCTACTTACGCGCCTCTTACGACTCTCTCACGCTCCCTTTACACACACCACGCCCAAGCCGGTATAGACTGGAATCGCCAGATATTCGCGTCTTACAGCAGGAGGTAAGGATGGATCGCGAGAAAGAAGCAGCCAAGATGCCGCAGGCGTTTGCGGCGGGACAGGCAGCCGTAGAACGAGGCGACCTGGTAACTGCGGCGCGGGACTTTGCCAGCGTCGCGCAACAGTCCCCCGATTGGGTCGCAGGCCATACCGCGCTGGGCTCCACTTTGATGGCCCTGGGCCGGTTTGAGGAGGCAGTACCGGCACTCCGCCGCGCTGCGCTGTTGTCGCCCCAGGTAGCGGCTCTGCACAACCAATTGGGTGTTGCTCTCTTTGGCAAGGGCGATCTGGGTGAGGCGGAAGCAGCCTTTCTCCAGGCGCGCCAGGTCTCACCGGAGGCGGTGGAGCCGCTGCTCAACTCGGTTGATCTCTATCGTTTGCAGGGGCGCTACGTAGAGGCCAGCGAGGCGCTCAACGTCGCGCTAAACTTAGACCCTGAGCGTCCGGACGTGCTGATTACCCTCGCCACGGTGAGCCTGGAACTGGGGAATATCCAGGGGACTCAGAAGGCTTTACAGCGGCTGCAAAGCATACAACCGACGAGCCCCGACCGTCTGCGGTTCGCACAACAAACCGCATAAAACCGACACTCCTAACGCCTGGCAGCGATCAGGTCCTCATCCGCCATCGCCGATGAATCCGGCCGCGCGATGACGATCACACGATGAGAGTTGCCGTTGGGCGGCCAGCAGGTCACCAGTGTGAGCCGTTCGTCGCGCGTCGGCGCGATCCAACGCGCATTCTGGCGTCGTTGCTCTTCCGATACCCCGGCCTCGGGGATAATGAAACTGTCCTCTATGCGGTACGGATAGGCTTGCTCCCCGACGTACAGGTACACCCGGTCTCCCGGCTTGAGTTCCCACAAGCGGGCGAAGACCTTGCCCCGGATATTGTGATGGCCGGAGAGGACCGTGTTGCCCGGCCAGCCGGGTAACGCGGAGTTCTGGTGGAATCCCGCCGCATAATCCGCCGTCTGCCATTCCGAGATCCCCTTGGCCGCGTCCTTGATGGCCCACCCGATCTCTACCACGCGCGTGTCCAGGCCGATGGCCGGGGCCACCACGCGGCTAGGAGGGTACACCGCTTGCGGGATCGCGCGTCCGGTGACCTTCGCTGTGGGTGTGAGGGCAGGCGTGGCGGTGATAGCCGGAACTGCCGGTGTCTGTGCCGGCTGCGCCGCTGCTTCAGACGTGGCGGTAGGCGGCTTCTCTCTGGGCGCGAAAGTCGCATCCTTCGGCGTTTGCGCCAGGGCGGGGGGCTGGGTCTGCACCGAGACCTGCACCGGGGAGCGGCAGCCAACGAGTACAAGAAGGCTCAAGAGAAGAAGGAGTCCGCATAAGCGCGTGATTGGCTTGCCCTGCGATAACCATGAGTGGCGAGAATGGGGCAGTATCATATATGGGTGTCATGGATGAGATCTGAACGTGCACAGCACCGACCAGGAACCCGGTTTTATCCTCAAGGTTCCTGCCGATCCTCTTGGCGAAGCGGCTCAGCCTCGGGTAAGCGAGACAAAACATCCGACCAGCGCAAGCGCAGTCCCCGTCCCACCGGCAGACGGACGGCAGGGAAGATGCCTTGCCGCACGTAGCGCCGCACGGTGCTCTCGCTCAGGCCGAGCCGTTCGGCCACTTCTTTCACGCTTGCCCAGCGGGCGGCCTCCGGCATCGTCTCGCTGGCGAGGGGAGCCTCGTCGCTGCCCGTCGCTGGCGAGAGTTGCATCAGCCGCGCTTCGGTCTGGAAACTCCATTGTTCCAGGCGGATCAGGTAAGCTGGCAAAAGCCAAACCTGCTGCTGCACTTGTGCGATAGACTTTTCCAGCCGTTGCTGCACGAGGCGGCAGCGATCCACCTCGCGTGCCAACTCCTCCAGGCGCGCAGCCAATTCCTCTGTGCTGGAGACTCGCTTCTCTATCGCCGCGGTGCCCTGCTCCTCGTTTGCTCCAGGGCTAACGAGAGCGAGGTGCTCCACGTCCAGGGCTTCCAGCACCCGTGAGGCTATCGCCACCACGTCAATCGGCTGCTCCGTTTCCATCGCGCTTCCCCACGGAAAAGTTCAGACTTGCTGGTTGAAAATCCCCATATAGTATGCCTGGCTTTGCACTTGCGCCAACTGCGCCAGCAGCAGGCCATATTTCTTGGTCAAAAGCGCCTCTTGAGCAGTAAGGCGTTCCTCCATATCGCTGATGCGATTGCTCAGGTTGGTCTTCTGACCGTCCAGGGTCGTGATGCTGCTGCTCAACAGGCCGCTCGCGCCATCTGCGCCTGTGAAGACGTCCACGCGCTGGGTCAGGCGGGCTACGACCGCATCCAGGAGTTCGGCCATGCCGTCGTGGTTGGTCGCCAGGGCCTGGCTCAAAGCGGCACCGTCGCTGACGGTCAGTTGCAGCGTCTCGGTGCTCAGGCTAATCCCTATCTCCCGTAGAGATTTCGGGGCATCTGGTGACAGGCCATCCACCGCGCGGGTGATGTCCGACATCAAATCGTAGCGCAGACGGGTGAACATGGAGTCACCGGCCAACGCGCCGCGCGTGTACGTCTTGCCGTCGTCGTTTTGCGTCGTTGCCGTCTTGGACTGGAGGTAAGAACTGACCTGGTTGAAGGTGCTGACGAAACTGTTGAGCTGGCTGGTCGCAGCGGCGTTATCGTCCGCTACCGTGAGATCAATGCTCTCTCCTACCTCGGTTGCCTTCAGAAGATTGAGGGTCATGCCGCTGATGACGTCGTCCAGGCCGGTATTGCGGTCTCTGGTAACCGTAATGTCGTCAACCTTCAGGCTGGCATTCTGGGCCGTTTGCAAGGTCTGGCGCCAGGCAGCGCCCGCCGGGTCTTGCAGCAAGGCGAGGCCGTTGGCATCCGACAACACCGTACCTGAAATATCTTTCGCCTGGATGGCATGATCCGCGCTGGTGGAGAGGGCGGTCAAGACCAGGTAGTTATCCACGATGGTAGCCCGCACGGCGTGGCCTTCGGCGTAGGTGGCATCATTGATGGCGCTCTGGATGTCTTGCAGCGTGTCGGTGGCGTCCACCACGATCTGAGCACCCTGGGCCGCGTAGGTGATCTGCGGCGCATTGGGCCGCAATTTTCCAGCGGCGGGGTCTGCGGCAAAAGTAATCTTGAGACCTCGTCCGGTATCGTACGTCCCTTCGGCCTGCGCGTCGGCCAGGTTCTGCCAGGTCGTGGTATATGACCCGGAACTCCCTGCATCGGCCACATTCACACCGTTGCCCCGGCTATCCACCACACGGAATTGCCAGACGCTATCTTGCTGCCGGTACTCTACATAATAATCGCCGCTACCGAGTTCGGTTCGCCCTGAGGCCACTGTTCCGGTAGAGGTAGCGGTAACTGTGGTGTCGCCGTTCTGCAATTGCGCGCTGCGCACGTCTGCGCCACCGATGGCAAAAGTGCCGCTCAAGCCCAATGCCTGATCCGCGTAAGCAAATTGGCGGGCCGAGCGCACCTGGTGCGCTTGGGCGAGGATAACGTCGGTGATCGTGTAGGCGCCGACCGTTGCCGAGGACAACGTGCTGGCTGTGAGGATCGTCTGGTCGCTGGAGGTCGCCTTCTTCTGGCCCAGAATGTAGGTAGAGGTTGTCGTGGACGATAACTTCTGTGCTTGGGTTTTGAGGTTGTTCAGAAACCCCTGCAGATCTTGATAGACGGCGCGCTGCACCTCCAGGCGATCCTGCTCTTGCTTCAGGATCGCCAGGGGCCGCGATTGCAAGGCTATCGTCTGGGCAATCAGTTGGTTCAGATAACTGGCCGAAATTCCCGACGCACTACTACCTGACCCGATAGTTTGGAGAGCCATTGCGCTGACCTCCTAATCCTTACGCGAAACAGGGGCGATAAGCCTTTAGCCGCTGTGTCGCCTCTCCTTGCTCACAACCATTTGCTACCTTTGCGGCTAGGCCGATGCGTACACACCATAACGGGCCGCTGGCTGCGCGGGGCGCGCGTCCTTCTCCTGAACCAACACCTCAATCCAGGCTTGCACGAGGCTGCGCAGGATCTCCGAGGCGTCGTCGTACTGTCCTGCCCGCGCCAGATCTGCGCAGTACTGGTAGATCCGGAAGAGTCGCCAGGCTACCTCTCCCTGCTCCAGATCCAGGCTGCCGCGCAGCACGTTGAGCGCATCGGTGGTCTTCTTCAGATCGCGATGGCCGCAGCCGATGATAGCAGCGTCGTAGGCCATCAGGGTGCGCTGCAGCGGTGTAGCGGAATGGACCTGTAGCTCCCGGTACTTCTGCGACGGTTGGCCCTTGGCGATCATGATGTTAGCCTCCTGGTGAAGTCGTTATCAGCGGCTGACCCCCAGGGGGCGGCTGCCGCCCCCTGGGGGGTAAAGAGGGGAGGAGTAGATTTACCGGAAGAGTTGTAGTACGGCCTGCGGTTGCGAGTTGGCTTGGGCGAGCATCGCCGTCGCCGTCTGCTGCAGGATCTGCATCTTGACCGCTTCCAGTTGCTCCGCTGCCATATCGGCGTTCATGATCCGGTTGAAGGCCGCGTCGGTGTTGACCTTGCCGATGGCAAGAGCATCTTCCTTGAACGTGAGCCGGTCCATGATGGCCCCGATGTTGGAGAGGGAGGACGAGACCGTAGCGATAGCCGTGTCCACCGTATTCATGTACGTGCGGGCAGCAGCCGCATCGGCCAGGGAGACGCTGTAGGAGCCCGACTTGGTGTAGGTAACGGTGGCATCCGTCTGTGCGCCTGTCAGCAACCCAGAGGCGAGCTGGACTTGCAGGCCGTTGCCGAAGTCAATGTCCTTGGCTGATGCCGTGTCGTAGGCGAAGGTCACTTTGTTGTCCAGGATACCGTTAGCCGCACCGTTCGCGTCCACAATCACGGGCTGGCCATTGGAGTCGACCAACTGGATGTAGGAGTCAGCCGCCGAGCCGTCGGTCGTGCCAAGGACCACCTTTACCGTATAGACACCGCTGCTGAGTTCGGTAAGGCCGGAGAAGGTGGCGTTGCCGCCGTCTGTCTGGCCGTTCGTCAGGACGTTGCCTGTGTCGGTGGTCTCTACGCCTGTGGACGTACCACTGACCGTCGCCAGGTCGCCCAAGCCTGCTGAGCCGGAACCCTGCACGTCGTGGGCCTGGCCCAGGGCCCAGTTGGTGTATTTGTCGTAGTCGGCGCTGGTCTGGAAGTCAAAGTCGGAGGTGCCGTCCAGCAGTTTCTGGCTGTTCCAGGTCGTCTGCTCTACGATGTCGTCAATTTCACGGGCGTACTGCCCCAGGTCTGCGGCGATGGCGTTGCGTTCGGCGGTGCCCAGCGTCTCGGAGGCTGCCTGCTCTGCCTTGATCCTCATTTTGCCGAGGATTTCGTTGATCTTCTTGAGGCCGCCTTCAGCGACGGAGAGGAGGTTCTTGGCGTCGCCGATGTTGTCCGCGGCTCTCTGCAAGGAGTCCGACCGGACCGAGAACTTGGTTGCCAGGGTCAAGCCGGCGGGGTCATCGGCGGCTTCGTTGATGCGGCGGCCGGTGGAGAGGCGCGCCTGATGCATCGCCAGGCTTCTGTTCACGTCACGCAAAGCGTTCAACGTGTTCAGAGCGGCGATGTTCGTGTTGATGCGGGTAAGATCTGCGGTTGCCATGGGAGAGTTTCCTTTCTTGGGTTGGGGTAGTTTCGTGGCTGTAAGCCGGTTGGCTGCTTTAAATCCGAGTGCGTGATGGTGAGTGCGTCTGGTTGCGTCTCTTTCTCTTGATGCTACTCACCTCCTGGGCTTGTTGCCCGTCCTTACTACTTGTACGTTTTAGTCCGTTTTGTTTTACTTGCTCGCCTTATTTATCGGCACGATAAGGGCTTCCCTACGTAAAGTTCCCGTAAGGAAGTTGTAAGGGATTATCCGGCTCTCGCTCGTGCTCCGGTTTCTTTGCGGGAGTTTTACAACTCTTTTATCCGGCTTTTACCGAATTAGGTGTACAAAAATGGTATATTGCCGATAGGAGGGTCGCAACAGGGACGTAGGAGAGGCGATGTGATTGAGGGCGTCCGCGCACGATCCGAGGTAACGGCGTCTATCTCTGTCCCGCTCCGCACTCCCGACGCGGCGGGCGGTTTCGCCGCGTTGCTCAACAGCCTCGCCGCTTCACCGGTCTCTACCAATAACATGGAGATTCTGGATCGCCGCCCTGCCAACACACCGGCGGCCTCCGGCTTACCCGGGCGAGCCAGTCTCACCCAGGCCCTGCATTACCTGGTCATACGCGCCAGACCTCGTGCGCCCGTAACGCTTCTCTCCTCACAAAAACTGATCGCTGCTGCGGCTCGTGAGGCACGTTCTACTCTGTTGCTTGCGTCCTCTCAGACCGTCTCCTCCACTTCCGACAGCAAGGCAGGCCGGCCGCTCGCTTTGCGCGATTATCCCCGTCCACCGGCAGATAACGGTCGCGGCATCCACTGGATTCCGACGACCCGGCAGCCTCAGGAGGTGGTAGATCGTTTCGTGGGGCGACTGCAAGATCTCGGTATGCGCTGGGTTACCTTCTTGAACGAGGCTGGCGACCTGACCGGGAACGAGTATCTGGTGCGCCGCCTGGTCTCTAATGGTGCGATGCCGATCATGCGCATCTACACGGAGAGCGGGGCGGCGATTCAGGAAGACGTGACCGCCCTCGTCCAACGCTATCGCCAGTTGGGAGTTCCCTATTTTCAACTATTTAATGAGCCCAACCTGCGGGTGGAGAACGAAGGGAAGGCTCCCGACGTGAATCGCTATCTTGACCTCTGGCTTCCGGCGGCGCGCCAGGTGTTGGCAGCAGGGGGGCTGCCAGGCTTCGGCGCGCTGAGCCCCCAGGGCGACGCGGGCGATTTGGACTTTCTCCGCCAGGCTTTAGAGGGCCTGAAGGCTCGCGGCGCTGAAGATGTCTTGAATCGCACGTGGATCAGCGTACACAACTACGGCAGGGATCACCTGCGCGTGCGCGAGTACGACAAGATCGTGCGAGAGGTGACAGGCCGCAGCCTCCCCCTCATCGGAACCGAGGCAGGGCTGTACGCAGAGGGCGGCGTCGGCGAAGAGGAGCAGGTGCGCACGGTGACCGAAGCCTATCGCTACCTGTCTCAACGGGAGCCATACTATTTCGCGTACAGTTACTGGGTTCTGGCTAACCAGGCGGGCGGGGGGCACGACACCCGTTGGGAGTACCAGGCGCTCTATCGCGCCGACGGGCCCACTTCATTAGCCCAGGCCCTGGAACAACTGGCCTAGTGAGACGTAAAGGAGACAAACGAGATGGGTATATTCACCAGCCTGAGAATCAGTGCCTCTGCCCTGACTGCCGAGCGGCTGCGCATGGACGTTATCTCCAGCAACATTGCCAATGCCCAAACCACGCGCACGGCTCAGGGCGGCCCTTATCAACGACAGCGCGTGGTCTTCCAACCCGTGAACAACCCAGATCCGCGGGAACCCGGGAAGGGGGTTGTTGTGACTTCTATCGTCCCCGACGTCCGCCCGGGCAACACGGTCCACGATCCCAACCACCCGGATGCGGATGCCCAGGGCTATGTCACCTATCCCAACGTGGATATCGCGACGGAGATGGTGGATATGATCTCGGCCACGCGCGCCTACGAGGCTAACATCGTGGCCTTGCAGGCGGCCAAAACCATCGCCAACAAGGCTCTTGAGATAAGCCAGTAGTGAGGTGAGCCATGAATGTAGGGGCAATCGGCACAAACGGGGCACAATTCCTTTCGCCGCTGCAAAGTGGAACCAAGATCACCCAACCGGCGGCCAAGCCCGAGGGGGCAAGTTTCGGTGATCTGATGAAAGGTGCCGTGCAGCAGTTGAACCAGGTGCAGAACGAGGCGGACGTGGCGGCGATGCAGGTGGCAACCGGCCAGGGGGGTGACCTCCACAACGCGCTCATCACGGTAGAAGAGGCGAGCCTGGCGTTTCAGTTGGCCTTGCAGGTGCGCAACAAGGCGATAGAGGCCTACCAGGAAGTGATGCGAATGCAGGTATAGTAGGGTCGGAGGGTCTTGAGCGTGAACAACGCATGGCAAGGACGTCTCACA
>JADYZS010000189.1 GCA_020853075.1 Anaerolineae bacterium
CTATGGCACTGGGGGTAAGGCCAAACCTAGGAGTGTAGGTCAGTGGCCGGGCAGCACGAAGGTTGAGTCTTTCTGGGTTCATGCAGCGACGGGATCGGCTCGCGTTGAAGTAGGGTGGTATTCTGACACGCAATCCTATGACCCCACGCCCCCTACGTACTTCGCGCTTTGGGCGAATAACGGCGCACCTTGGGATGAGTATGACACCGTGACGCTAACCAAGGATGTTTGGCAGAGGTTCCGAGTAGTTAACAAATACGGGGATGGGACTTGGTATTGGTACCTGGGAGATCCAGACGTATACCAATACCACAGAACCGTAGACTTCCTCAAGGGCAATTCTGGCTCTCAAGGAGAGAGGCATAATCTGTGTGATGCCGGATTCACCCGTCTGACCGATCTTCAGAGGTACGAGTATATGGGATCGCCTGACCAATATGCCTGGTTCTTCTATCCCAACATGCTTGCCAATGCTGTATATGATGGTGATCCCGGCTACAAATACTGCAGGTGCTCAACTACGAGCTGGCTCGAGCGTGATGAAGGCATATCCTGCAACTGTCCATGATCATTCTTGGAGGTATACCCATGTGCATACACAAGTTTCTGAAAGCCTACGGCAGACGACTAGAACTGGTAGTCCTGGCTGCCCTTGCCCTAGGGATAGTTGCCGGTATCGCTACTTTATATCTCATCCGGTCTTCTGCTGCATCGCCCACGGCTGGGTCCGTGCTCCCTGCACCAACGGCTATACCTACACCCATCCCCATAAAAATGACGCCGCTGCCTGCGTCGGACATACCAAATCAGCCGTGGTTTGACGACTTCTTCGGCGAGCAGGTTGCTTCAGCGGACCAGGCTCTCACTCGCGTGGGATTCAAAGTGCTGTTCCCCCGTGTGATGGCCGAGGGATACCAACTCGTGTGGGTTGGCGTCAGTTCATCTGCTGCGCCGGCGGATGCCCAGATGGTGAATCTTGTGTATTCGGATGGAGAACACAACATTCGCATCAGCCAGGCTGTAGTTGATGTAGATCGTCTCCCACCCCGCACCGATGCACAACTGGCCGAATGGCATCAGGAGAGAGTGATCATCAATGGACATGACGGCATGGGACATGGGCCACTGGTCGGTACTACGAACATCTATGGGACGACGCGCAGTCCCAGCGCGTTAAAGTGGTGGTCTGACGGCGTAGAGCATTATGTCCAATCCTTTGAGTTGTCTCTCGCCGACCTGATCGTCATCGCTGAATCCATGCAGTAGGCATATCTCCGCTCTCGGTCTCTAACCCAGATTGGCCGCACCCTACCAGGGGTGCGGCCAATTCTATTTGTACAGCCGGACTGGCTCCCGCTCACCAGTGACTTTGCGCGCGCCGCGCTCTGGTAGTATAATCGTGGGTGCTGGCACAGTTGGTTGGCATTGGGTCAGCGGATGCTACGCGTAGTGGATGAGCGGATAATCGCTGCCGCGCGAGAGCCATCCGCTAATCGGCTACGCCGAAGGCATCCGCTGACCTCTCCGAGTTTTGAGATAGCCGATAAGGACGGTATCTAACTCACAAACCGATGCCATTGCGTTACGTACTATTTGACCTGGACGAAACGCTCTACCCGCGCCACGCGGGCGTGATGCAGCAGATCAGCGTCCTCATGACCCGCTACATCGTGGAGCGCCTGGGCCTGACGGAAGAGAGAGCCCACGCGCTCCGCCGCCGCTATTGGGAGCAATACGGCACGACGCTGGCGGGCCTGCGCGCCAACTACCACATAGACCCGCAAGAATTCCTGGCCTACGTGCACAACTTGCCGGTAGAGAAATACCTGATTCCCAACGGCGAGTTGGATGCGGCCTTGGGGCGCATCTCGCTGACCAAGGTCGTCTTCACCAACGCCTCGCGCGAGCACGCGCAGCGCGTGCTGGACGTGCTGGGCATCGCGCCCCGCTTCTCGCGCATCTTTGACATCGCCGATACCGATTACGTCTGCAAGCCTAACCTCCAGGCTTATCATCGCTTGCTGGAGTTGCTAGGCGCGCGCGCCGAGGAGTGTGTTCTGGTGGAGGATAACACGCGCAACCTGGCCCCGGCCAAGGCCCTCGGCATGGTCACCATCCTGGTGGACGGCGAGAAAGATGCCAACGCAGACTTCGTGATCGGGAATATCGTGCAAATCGGCGGTTTGGTGGAAAGGCTTCTGGCCGCCCCAGGAGCCGGCAAGCCCGATTGACCAAACGCCTCTTACAGAAGAGCCTCTCTCCATGATCCAATGCCTCGTCTGGGCTGTCACTCCCAACGGCAACAGCGGCACAGGCCACGCCCATGCCGTCGCGCCGGAGGAGATTCCGGACGCTCTCAGCCAGCCGCAGAATCGTGTGTGGGTGGACGTCGTCTCTCCCACTGGCGAAGATCTGCGCTGGCTTGAGCAGACCTTCCACCTGCATCCCCTTGCCATAGAGGATTTGCGCAGCAACCTGCAACGGGGAAAGGTGGAGGACTACGAGCAATATCTATACATCGTCATGCACGCGCTGGACCTGCACAACGACGAGGTGGTGGGCGAGGAAGTGGATTTCGTCCTGGGCAATAACTACCTCATCACCGAGCGGGTGGATGACGTGGAGGCCATCGCCCATCTCTGGGGGGAATACACGGAGCGTAAGCGGAAGCCCGAACGCGGCACCGACTTTCTCCTCCATCGCCTGGCCGACCGCGTGGTAGATGCCGCCTTCCCCGTCTTTGATGTGCTGGAAGACCGCATTGACGCGATAGAAGATGACGTGGTGGAGAATCCTGGCCGCCAGACGATGGCCCGCCTGATGTCTCTCAAGCGGCAGCTGGTCCTTTTGCGCAAGGTCCTCGGCCCCCAACGCGACGTGATGAACAGCCTGATGAACTGGGGCCATCCTTGCATCTCTCACCAGGCCATCATTTACTTCCGCGATATCTACGACCACCTGGTGCGTCTGGTGGAGACGGTGGAGACGCAGCGAGACCTCACCAGCAACGCGATGGACGCCTATCTCTCGCAGGTCTCCAACAACCTCAACGAAGTGATGCGCCGTCTGACCGTCATCACCACCGTCGGCATGCCCCTCACCGTCCTGACCGGCTTCTTCGGCATGAACTTCCAACACCTCCCCTTTGACCGTCTGGAGGTGCTTATCGCTGCCTTCCTGCTCATGCTCGCCGTACCTACGGCCATGCTCGTTTGGTTCCGGCGCAACGGCTGGATCTGAGCCCTGATCAACTTGCTACGTCAGAGAAGAGGACTCCTGCGCCCCATAGACAATAACGACGTCCCAAGGAGGACACGAGCAATGATCAGCGACCTTATTCGGAAGAACAGGAGCGTCCGGCGATTTCAAGAGGAAGCCGCCATAGACGCCGCGACCCTGCGGGAACTCGTTGACCTGGCGAGGCTCTCCGCGTCGGCTGGCAATGCCCAGCCGCTCAAATACATCCTTGTCTGCGATCCCGCGGTGAACGCTTTGGTCTTTCCGCACCTGGCCTGGGCCAGTTACCTGCGGCCCTGGACGTCTCCCGCTAAAGGCGAGAGGCC
The DNA here is from genome assembly GCA_020853075.1 of Anaerolineae bacterium. GTDB lineage: Bacteria > Chloroflexota > Anaerolineae > JADYZS01 > JADYZS01 > JADYZS01. Next base: position 3,564 of record JADYZS010000189.1, read on the forward strand.
AGCAGCGTACATCGTCATCCTCGGCGACACCGAGGTGAGCAAGGTTGTTGACTGCGACCACGGCATCGCCGCGCAGAGCATTTTGCTCGGTGCGACGGAGAGGGGGTTGTCGGGCTGTATCATCGGTTCCGTTGAGAGGCATGGGCTACAGAAAGCGCTGGGCATACCGCCCCGCTACGACGTTCTCCTGGTGATTGCCCTGGGCAAACCGAAGGAGAAAGTTGTTCTGGAGACGGCCAAAGGGGGTGAGATACGATACTGGCGAGATGCCGACGGCGTCCATCACGTGCCCAAGCGCCCGCTGGACGAGATCATTGTCAAAGCGAATCCCGATACAGATTGAACTAAACCTAACGGTCTGTAGAGACGAGCCGCCTGCTCGTCTCTACGCAGACCTTGAGGGTTTAGGAAGGAGATAGAAAACCATGCTTGATAAAATTCATTGGCTAGGCCACGACAGTTATCGCATAGATGGCCCGCCCATCATCTACATTGATCCCTGGGAACTGGCGCAGCACACACCGAAGGCCGACATCATCCTGGTGACCCACGACCACTACGATCACTGCTGCCCCGACGATGTGCGGCCTCTTTCCGGGCCCAACACCGTCGTTATCGCGCCCGCCTCGGCGGCGGCGAAACTGGGTCGCGCTACCCGCATCATCGCCCCTGGGCAGCGACTCATCATCAGCGGCGTCTCCATTGAGGCCGTCGCCGCCTACAACACGAACAAGGACTTCCACCCGCGCAAGGCAGGGCACGTGGGCTACGTCATTACTCTGGGCGGCCAGCGCCTTTACCACGCAGGCGACACCGACCTGACGCCCGAGGTTGGTCAGGTGAAGGCCGATATCGCGCTCTTGCCTGTGAGCGGCGTCTATGTGATGACGGCTGATGAGGCAGCAAAGGCCGCGACGGAGATCCGCCCCAAGGTCGCCATCCCCATGCACTACGGAAAGATCGCGGGCGAGGCTGCCGACGCCGACCGTTTTCGCGACCTCTGCGCGCAGGCGGGGATTGAGGCGCGCATCCTGAAGAAGGAATAACAGTACAGCAATCAAACCACGGAGACACAGAGGACACGGAGTAATCATAAATACTCCGTGCTCTCCGTGGTTCTATTTTTCTGACACGATCACAACCACGGCTGGAAGTTGGTGAGGTTGGAGCCGCCGACGAACTCCCGCAGGATGGAGTTGTCGGGGATCGGGTCGGTGGGCATCGGTTCAAACCATTGCAGGAACGTCAACAACCTCTTGGCCTCCATGTAACCGGACGCGCCGGGCTCCATCTGCAGAAGGAGGGGTTCGGTCAACGGCTTGAGCACCGATAGTTCATAGACCAGCGCCGAGTTGAACATTACGTCGGCGTTTTCCTGGTAGGGGAAGATGTACTCCCGCTCGCCGCGATGGACGCTCTCCCAGCGAGCGATGGTCTGAGCAGCCGAATAGCCACGGGAGCGGGCATCTCGCACGATACGCCGCAACATGCGGGTATCGGTGGTGGAGACGCGGTTGTGGCGGTCTATGTTCAGTTGTGTCAACGCCGAGATGTAAATGCGGAAGATGCCGTGCGGGGCAACGCTCGGCACCAGATCGGGGTTCAGCCCGTGAATCCCTTCCACCAGCAGGATCTGGTCGGGGCCTAACCGGATCGCCTCGCCTGTCTCGCGCATCCCGGTCAGGAAGTTGTAACGGGGCAGTTGCACCTCGCGCCGCGCCCGCAAATCTTGCAGGTGGCGATTGAACAACTCCAGGTCCACCGCCGCCAACGCCTCAAAGTTAAAGTTTCCCTGCTCGTCGCGCGGGGTGTTATCGCGATCCACGAAATAGTCGTCCAGGCTGATGGCAATGGGCCGGATGCCATTTGCCAGCAGTTGCACCGCCAGGCGTCTGGCGAAGGTGGTCTTCCCCGACGAGGAGGGGCCGGCGATCAACACCAGCCAGGCCCACCCGACTCCACCGGCGATCTGCTCCGCCAGGCGGGCGATGCGCTGCTCGTGCAAAGCCTCGGCTACCAGGATGATCTCGTTGGTGCGGCCCGCCTTAATGTTTTGATTCAGGGCTCCTACGTCGTGAACACCGAGGAGGTGCAGGGCGTGATCGTATTCGCGGAAGACGGTCAGGAGTTTGGGATAATCCACCACGGGCTGTAAGTTCGTGTCCTGGCGACGAGGGAAGCGAAGAACGAAGCCGGGCGGATAGTGATGTAAAGCGAAGTAGCGCAGGTAGCCAGTGGACGGAACCATGTAGCCGTGAAAGTAACTGCTCAGCCCGCGCAGGCGATAGATGACCAGATAGTCTTTTTGCCGGTGTGCCAGGAGGCGTACTTTGTCATCTTCGCCTCGTTGCCGGAACATCTCTATGGCCTCGGCCAGCGGCAATCGCCCTTTGCTAATGGGCTCATCTGCCTCCACGATCTCCCTCATGCGGGACTCAATCCGCCCCAGTTCTTCCGGTGTGAAGGGCAAGCGACCTTCCACCTCGCAGTAGTAGCCTCCGAATGTCACCGCATGGTCTATGTGAATCGCGGCGTTGGGGAAGAGTTCGTGGGCAGCGACTAACAGTATGAAGGTGAGCGAGCGACGGTAGAGACGACTCCCATCCTGGTCGCTCATGAAGAGCGGGGTGACGTCCACATCCTTCTCAACCCGATAGGTGAGTTCTCGCAACTGGTTGCCGATGATGGCTCCCACCACCGGAGAAGGCCAGGACTGTTCCGCCGCCGCGTGGATGTAGGCCTCCACGGGCGTGCCTACCGGCGCTTCGTAGATGCGGCCATCGGCAAACCGCACCTGGGCCGTCGTGCGGGGCTGGCCTGGGCGTACCAGATCCGGCAAATAGCGCGCGGGCCACGCGGCCTCGTGTTGTTTCGTCGCAACTTCGTTGTTCTCTGGCATGGGGATAGGACTCCGACACAAGCAGAAGGGCCGGGGTAGCGTTCTCCCGGCCCTGGTTCTTTAACAGTGTTATGCCGTCTCTCTGAGGTCGGCCTGGCGGCCCCAGCGTACCGGGACACCCGTCTTGCTGAGGAGGAGTGGCGGCGTGCGCCGCAGGATCGTATCGGCGTTGACGACGCAGCGGGCCAGGTCAGGAAGCGACGGCATCTCATACATCACTTCCAGCAACGACTCCTCTAAGATGGTGCGCAAGCCGCGCGCCCCCGTCTTACGCTTAAAGGCCTCTGTCGCGGCTGCCCGCAATGCCTCCGGCGTGAACGAGAGTTCCACGCCATCCAGGGCAAAGAGGCGCTGGAACTGGCGCACCAGCGCGTTGCGTGGCTCTGTCAGGATGTGAACCATGGCCTGCCGGTCAATAGGATCCACGCTCACGGTCACCGGCAAGCGGCCAACGAACTCCGGGATGAGGCCGAATTGCAGAAGGTCATCCGGGATGACGTTCTGGAGGAGGCGCGCCTTGCGACGCATCTCGCGCTCCACCGCCCGCAGTTTTGCCTCCTCCTCCCGGCTCTGAACGCCGGGGCTGAGTTCTTCTGACGGCTCCTCCGGCCTGGCCTCTTCCTCCGCCGCATGGACGAAACCCAGCCGCCCTTTGGCCTCCACCCGCTTGCCGATCACCTCTTCCAGCCCCGCGAAGGCGCCACCGCAGATGAACAAAATGTTCTTGGTGTTGAGTTGGATGTACTCGGCCTGCGGATGCTTGCGCCCGCCGTGCGGCGGCACGTTGGCAACGGTTCCTTCTATGATTTTCAAAAGGCCCTGTTGCACTCCCTCGCCTGAGACATCGCGGGTGATAGAGGGGCTATCGCCTGACTTGCGCGCGATCTTGTCTATCTCGTCTATGTACACGATGCCGCGTTCGGCACGCGCCACGTCAAAGTCGGCGGCCTGCAATAGATGAAGAAGGATATTCTCCACATCCTCGCCCACGTACCCCGCCTCGGTCAGCGTGGTCGCGTCGGCGATGGTGAAGGGGACCTCCAGGATGCGCGCCAGGGTCTGAGCCAGAAGCGTCTTGCCGCAGCCGGTTGGGCCGATGAGAAGGATGTTGCTCTTCTGTATCTCTACATCGTCCAGGTTCGTGCCAGCGGTGATACGCTTGTAGTGGTTATAGACCGCCACGGAGAGAACCTTCTTGGCCCGATCCTGACCTACCACGTACTCATCCAGTTTGGCGACGATCTCTTTGGGCGACAGGGAGCGTTCGGCGTTGAGGGCCGTCGTCTTGCCATCGTGGCCTTCCTCTACCAAAATCTCCCGGCAGAGATCAACGCACTCATCGCAGATGAACACATTATCGGGTCCGGCGATCAGCCGGCGCACCTCTTCCTGGCTACGGCGACAGAAAGAGCAGTATTGAGCTGTGGCAGCCATGATCCTCCTTGTAGCCAAGAGGTTGCCAGCACTGATCATCGGTGGAACCAGGCGGCAACCGGCCAGAAGGCCCGCATCGTAAGCCGCGAACGCGCCGCCGGGTTTGCCCGATGGCGACACGGGTCAGGCGGGCTCTGCGACGGCTTCCTCTGGGGGCGGCGCGCCCGGTTCACCCTCGGTCTGGGGTTTCGGCGGACCCAACACTTCGTCAATCAAGCCATACTCCACAGCGCCCTTGCCATCCATAAAGTAATCCCGCTCCACGTCCTTGCGCACCTTATCCCTACTCTGTCCACTGTGTTTAGCCAGGAGTATCTCAATGATGTCTTGCAGGCGCATCATTTCGTTCAACTGGATGCGCACGTCCGGCGCAGAGCCGCGCGCCCCCCCCATGGCGGAATGGACGTGGATGGTAGCGTGGGGCAGCGCATAACGCTTCCCTTTGCGGCCCGCCGCCAGGAGCACCGTACCCATGCTCGCGGTCCAGCCTACGGCGATGGTGCTGACCGGGGCGCGGATCAGTTGCATCGTATCATAGACGGCGAGGCCGGCGTATATCTCGCCGCCAGGGGAATTGATGTAAAGTGCGATCTCACGCTCTGGGTCTTCCCGATCTAAGAAGAGGAGTTGAGCCACGATGAGGTTGGCAACCTGGTCGTTAATCGGCGTCCCTAAGAAGATGATCCGTTCTTTCAACAGGAGCGAGTAGATATCGTAGGCCCGCTCGCCCCGTCCCGTCTGCTCAATGACCATCGGAATCAACGCTTCAGGCAACATGTTCTTGTCTCCAGATTTTTGTCAGGAAACCTCAAGGTCTTCGTGGAGACGAGCCGGCGGCCCGTCTCTACAGACCCTCAGGGTTTTCAGCAGGTGCTGCTTCCGGTGCAGCCTCTATCTCGTTGCGGGCGATAGCCCGCAGGCGCGCCAGTGTCCGTTCTGTCAGCAGATCGTTCCTCATGTACCTCCTACTCTCATCCCTTGCCATCAGTTCCCGCCAATTCTCGGCTCCCTCCGGGGTAAGGCCACTGGCATACTCTTCCACCTGGCTGTCCAGGTCGGCGTCGGTTACCTCTATACCTTCCAATTCGGCCAGGCGGCCCATCGCCAGGCCACGCTTCACCCGGCGTTCGGCCTGGGGGCGCACTTCCTCACGGTAGTCGGTCTCGGACTTCTTATTGAGTTGGAGGAAGGCAGCCAGGCTGGAACCGCGCTCTCGCAGACGGCGGTCCTGGTCACGCAGCACCTCGTCAGTCCCTTCGTCCAACAGGGCCGGCGGGAACTCTATCTGCGCGCCTTCCACCAGTTTGGTCAACACCTGTTCCGTGTAATCGGCCTCGGCCTGGGCTTTAGCCTGGCCCTCTAGTTCCTCGCGTAATTTCTGCTGTAACTCGGCCAAATCTTTGTATTCGCCCACCTTCTGAGCAAACGCGTCGTCCAACTCAGGCATAGAGCGGCTCTTGACGGTCAGCACCTTAGCGTGGAAATTGGCGGTCTGCCCTTTCCAACGCGAGGGAGAGTCGTCCGGATATCTCAGGTCAAAGTCCCACTCGTCGCCCGCGACCTTGCCGACGAAAGCCGCATCAAAGCCCGGGATGAACCCCCCCTGGGCATTGCTCAGGATGTGGTCCCACTCCCGCTGGTCCAGGAGAGTCTCCTCACCCACTTTCGCAGCGATGTCCAGGGTGACCAGGTCGCTATAGTCTGCGGCCTTCTCCACGGGCTCCCACTGGCCTTGTTGGCGGCGCAAGGTATCCAGGGTCTCTTGTACTCTCTCTTCGCTAATGACCGGCGGTTCCCACGGCACCCGCAGCGATTTGTAATCGCCCAGTTCCACCACCGGACGGATGGGCACGACGAACTTGAAGTTCATCGGCTCGGTTTTCATCTCGGTCAGGGCGGGCTGGGCATAGGGTTCAATTCCTGCCTGCTTCGTGGCCTCCTCAAAGACGACGGGTATCAGATCTTCGGCTGCTTCTTCCAGCAGCACTTTACGCCCGTAGGTGCGCAGCACCACGGCGTAGGGGGCCTTGCCGGGGCGAAAGCCGGGGATGCGGCCTCGCTGCGATATTTTGCGGCCTGCGCGGCGCATCGCTTCTTCCACGCGCTGCGGGGCGACAGAGATGTTCAGGGCGATCTGGCGGTTTTCCAGCGTCTCCTGAGAGATGGTAAGGGTCTCTTCCAATTTGCTAAAGGGCTCCTTTGCGGCCCCCTCCCTGTCCCGCCTGCGGGGTTAGGGTGGGGGCGGTATTTCCAGTGCGACGATCCGCACGAACGCGAATTATAGCACAACTTCTGATTTAAGGCGAAACGTGCGCTATGTCTGTCATCCTAATACCAGAGACGGTGAGACGGCTATAAAGTAACTATACTACAACCTCACCACGGAGACACGGAGAGCACAGAGAAAGGAAACAAAGTCAAACCACAAAGGCACCAAGACACAAAGGAAACATTAACAAATAGAACTTTGTGCCTTTGTGGTAAATCACTCCTCCGTGTCCTCTGTGTCTCCGTGGTTCACCTTTTGTCACCGGCGGCCAAACTCCCGTTCCAACTGGACGGCACTGAGGTGCAGCATCGTCGGGCGGCCATGGGGACAGGTGCGAGGCGATTGTGTTGCCTCCAACTGGCGCACCAGTTGCTGCATCTCGGCCAGGGAGAGGGTTTGCCCTGCCTTGACCGCACCCTGCTTGCATACCATGAGGGCCACGCGCGCTTCCGTGGCCTCTCCCACTAAGTCATTCCCCTCGGCCAGACCCGTCACTACGTCTTGCAGGGAGCGTATGGGATCGATCTGGGCCAGGAGCGCGGGGACGGCACGCAGGAGAAACGTTGTGTCGCCGAAGGGCTCAACGACGAAGCCGACACTGGTTAGGGCCGCCATCGCATCACTCAAGATGGCGGCCTGGGTCGGAGCCAGTTCCACGACTGTCGGCTCCAGGAGAGCCTGCGAGGGTACGCTGGCCGCGGCCCGGTCTGCCAGGAGCCGC
>JADYZS010000190.1 GCA_020853075.1 Anaerolineae bacterium
CACTCATAGAGTTGCTGGAAGTAGTCCGACGCATAAAATAAGCGGTCATCCCAAGTGAACCCAAGCCATCTAATATCTCTTTGTTGCGATTCTACGTACTCAGCCGCCTCTTTGAGCGGATTTGTGTCATCAAAGCGCAGGTTACACAGACCGCCAAACTCCTGGGCGATGCCGAAGTTCAGACAGATCGCTTTGGCATGACCGATGTGCAGGTAGCCGTTCGGCTCAGGTGGAAATCGCGTGTGCACGCGGCCACCAAAGCGGTTTGTCTTCAGGTCCTCAATGATCTGTTGGCGGATGAAATCCACAGCCGTAGCGGATTCAATGGCAGTCATACTATCCCCTTGCTTGTTTTGTCGTCTTGGTGTGTGGTCCCGGCAAGACCTGCTATCGCGCCTCAGGGTGTGGGCGTTGCCACTGGGGTTGGCGTCACTGCTGGCTGCGATTGAGGCTGCTCCCCATAGAAGTACGCGCGCAGGATCTTGGCTGCAATCGGTACGGCGTGGGTGGACCCTTCGCCCCCGCCCTCCAGGAACACCACCACGGCTATCTCCGGTTCCTCGTATGGCGCAAAGGCTATGAACCAGGCGTGGGTTGGAAGATTGCCCTTCTCGTCGCGCTTGCCGGGGTACTCCGCCGTGCCGGTCTTTCCGGCCACGGCGACGTCGGGCAGACGCGCCCCGTTCGCTGTGCCATAGTCCCAATTCACCGCGCCGAAAAGCCCCTCGCGGACAATAGCCAGGCTATCGGCTGTCACAGGAATCTCGCGGATAAGGCGAGGAGCATAAGAATGTACAACCTGACCATCTTCATTAGTCAACCGGCTGACCAGGCGTGGTTGGTAGAGATAGCCACCGTTGGCGACTGCTGCCAGCGCGTTCAGTATCTGCAACGGTGTAGCCAGGACGTAACCTTGCCCGATGGACATGTTGTAGGTGTCTCCCGTGACCCAGTTCTCAGCGTATTGTAATCGTTTCCACTTTGGGTCGGGCACCAAGCCGCGGCTCTCGCCAGGGAGGTCTATGCTGGTTAATTCCCCCAAGCCAAACTCGCGGGTGTACTCGGCCAACGTTTGTTCACCCAGGCCACGAACTGCCTGATAGCCGCCGCCGACCTGATAGAAGAAAACGTCGCACGATTGGGCCAACGCACCCACAACGTTCAACATACCGTGCCCGCGCTGGTATTTCCAGATCCAGCACACAAAGGGTTGAGCCTGCTTGGGGTCATTGGGATAGAATTGGTTGGGCAGCCAGATGATGCCCGGATCATTGATCAGGGTTCGCTTCGTAATGACGCCTTCCTGCAAACCCGCGGCGGCGGGGATGATCTTGAAGGTTGAGCCGGGAGGATAGACGCCGCCAACGGCACGATTGAACAGGGGAAACAAAGGATCGGTAACCAGGGCGTTATATTGGCTGGGCGAGATGCTCTTGGCAAAAAGGTTGTTGTCGTAGGCCGGCAGGCTCACCATGCCGAGGATGTCGCCGTTACGTGGGTCCATGGCGATGGCAACCCCTGCTTTAGATTTCGCCGTCACCATCCCTTGAGATAGGGCTTGCTCCATCGCCCGTTGCAATTCCAGGTCCAAGCTCAGTACCAGGTTGCGTCCTGGGATCGCGGGGATGGGTTGGCCCACGGTACGCACTTCACGGCCATTGGCGTTCACAATGCTGTGTTTGCGTCCTTTAGTACCGCGCAATTCCTCCTCGTAACTCAGTTCCAGGCCGATGCGTCCCACCTGGTCCAAGGGGCCGTAGCCTTGCGCCTGGTAGCTACTTACCTCCTCTGCCGGGATGGGGCCTGTATAGCCAATCAGGTGTGCTGTCAGCGCGCCAGTGACGTAGTCTCGTATGGGCACTACCTGAAGTTGCACACCGGGCAATTCCAGGGCCTCTTCTTCAACGATGAAGGCGGTTGTCTGGCTGACGTGGGTAGCAACGACGATAGGGCGAAAGAAGGCCACGTGCTCACGGGCGTCGGCAATGCGCGCCTGCATCTCGTCCAGCGTGAGGACCCGCCTCGGCTCAATATCCTGGGGCAAGATGCTGGTAGGGAGATGCCCACCCGCGACGGTAGTTGTCTCGCCGGCCAGTATGGAGGCCAACCGCCTCAAAACGGCCTCCTCCTCCATCTCATCATCAGGCAAATCCCCCGGTATCACCGAGACGTTGAAACTGGGCCGGTTGCGTGCCAGGGTGCGGCCATAGCGGTCGTAGATGACGCCGCGCGGCGCGTCCAAATCCACCAGACGAGAGCGGTTGTCATCGGCCTTTACACGAAACTCGCCGTGCTGCACCATCTGCAACTGCCACAGCCGAAAGGCCAAGATGGCGAAGACGATCACGATGACACCGCGAAACGCGAGGGTGCGCGGATGGTTGAAAAGGGGGCGGGGCTTCATACGTTTCTTATCCCGTTCTCACCAGTTCATCTGTTCTCGCCCCGTCAGGCGGTTGAGCCAGCCCAATGGCACGTAGATAAGGGGCAGGGTTAGGGCATTAAAGGCCATACTGGGCAACATCACGCGGCGTAAAGCATCCAACCAGACCACAGTGTAGCCTAGCACCTGGAGGAGAAGAAGATAGATAAGACCGAAGACAGCCGTGCCCAGGACCACGGTGAACAACGGCAGCAGAAGATGGCTGCGGAAGATATTCAGTTCTCCTGCGGCGCAGGCCAGGCTGACGGCCATCAGGGCCAGGGCCGAGATCCCAAAGGGCCCACCTGCGAAGAGGTCTAGCCATAATCCACCCAGGAAGGCCCAGGCGATCCCCTCGCGCACGCCACGCAGCAGGCTCCACGAGACGACGATGCTGAGCATCAGATCAGGTTTAACACCTGCCAACGTGATGTGGGGTGCGACGGTGACCTGAAGGAGGGCCATCACTCCCAGCAGCGGAATGAGGAGGTATGGGCTCATGGTCAGGGCACAGGAGTAGGAGATGCAGTCGTCCTCTCCTGGAAGCCGGTGATTACCAGCACCATCTCTAAACGACGGAAATCCACCGTCGGGCGCACGACGGCTTGCTGGAACATCTCGTAATCACGACTCCGCACACTAACAACCTGGCCGATAACGAGATTACGTGGCAGGTTTCCCCCCAGCCCCGAAGTCAGCACAATGTCACCGGGGCTGACCTGGAAATCTTGTGGGATGCGGTCCATCAGCAGCAAAGGGCTCCCCACCTGCCCCTTGATGACTCCCTGCAACCGAGAACTCTGGATAAAAGCACTGACAGAACTGTTGGGGTCGGTAAGAAGCATGACCTGGGACGTCGTAGCAAATACCTCTGTCACGCGTCCTACCAATCCTCTTTCCGTCACCACGGCCATGCCGGGGCGGATGCCGTGCTGTTGGCCCAGATCAACCTGTATGCTGTCAACGTAATTGTTGGGGCTTTCGGCCAGGACGCGGCCAACGATTTGGCTCCCGCGCACCGTCAGGTTGGGGTTAGCCTCGGCGAAGCCTAACAGCCTCCTGGTCTGTTCGTATTCTTGCTCTACCTCATCCGCTCGTACCTTGTCAATAAGAAGTTGATTGACCTGCGCCTGCAATTCGTCGTTGCGCGCACGCAGTGTCGCCAGGTCACGTGCGGTCTCCGACAGGTCACGCAACGCGGTACCTAAACCGTGGAGCCCTCGCACTCCTGGCTCCAGTCCCTGCAACAGAAGGTTCTCCACCGGGCGCAAGTATCCGGAGCGTTGCACGGCCAGCAATCCCATCACGCAGATAAACAGCAGCAACGGCCAGGCCGGCGAACTGCGCAATCTTTTCAGGCGGCTCGCGCGCGTTAGAGACACAATCTACTCACCTTGTACTAACAGAGCCACTAATGCACCGTGCTGCCCCGCTGCATGCTGGCTAGAACCTTGTGCAGCGTGTCAAGTTCTTCCAGGATCTTTTCGGCCCCGCGCGCGACGCAACTCAGAGGGCTATCTGCCACGTACACGCGCATCCGAGTTTCGTCGGTCAACCGCTCGGATACCCCCTGCAAGAGGGCGCCACCGCCGGTCAACGCGATCCCGTTCTGCATAAGGTCGGCTACCAATTCGGGGGGTGTCTCGTCCAGAGTGGTCTTCACGCTTTCTACGATGACACTGACCGAGTTACCCAGGGCCTCTCTGATCTCTACGCTGCTGATCTCAACGGCTTCTGGCAGGCCGGAGACGAGATTGCGGCCACGCAACACGACCATTCTCTCTTGTTCCAACGGATAAGCGGAACCGGCGGTGATTTTCGCCTCTTCTGCCATGCGTTCGCCGATCAGCAGGTTATACTTCTGGCGAACGTAGTTGATGATATCCTCGTCCATTTCGTCGCCGGCCACCCGTATGGAACTGGCGACGACGATGCCTCCCAGGGAGATGACGGCTACCTCGGTTGTGCCACCGCCGATATCCACCACCATACTGCCCACCGAATCGGTCACCGGCAAGCCCGCGCCGATGGCCGCGGCAATTGGCTCTTCCACCAGGTAGGCTTCGCGCGCGCCCGCGCTCAGGGTCGCATCGTGGACGGCGCGTTTCTCAACCTCGGTCACGCCGCTGGGGATACCGACCACCACCCTGGGTCTGGGAATCCGTAACAACAGGCGTTCGTGAACCTTGCGTATAAAATAATGGAGCATCTGCTCCGTTACTTCAAAGTCTGAGATGACGCCGTCTCGGAGAGGGC
>JADYZS010000191.1 GCA_020853075.1 Anaerolineae bacterium
AAAGTCCGCCATCGGATAAATTCCGACGGCTAAACACTTGTTTGAAGCCCGCTTTGCGGGCTTCCTAGCCTAGTTGCCGTCGGTTGAAACCGACGGTGAACGCCTCAGAGGGAGGAGATTGGCACTTCTGCTCTCCACTTCATGACTTTGACAGGGCCCTAATCTAGGTGAATAATGTTTCCGGGTTCATACCGGAGTGGCTGCCAAAACGGCAGGACATTCCAGGGGCTGACCCGAGGACGGTGGAGGGGAAATAGGGGTTGCCTGTTCACCCAGCCTGCAGCCGCTCCAACGCCTGCCTGGCGAGAGTGAAGTTGGGATTATACTGGGCTGCCTTTTGGTATGCCCGCACCGCCTCGTCCCGCCGGTTGAGCCCCTCGTAGGCAACTCCCTGGTAGTAATGCGCCTCTTCCAGATTGGGCACGGCGGCCAGCACCCGCGCGGCCAGGTCTATCGCCTGCTGATATTCGCCAGCGCGGTTGTAGGCTTCCAGAGGGCCGTAGCGATACCACAGGAAGCGCGGCGGCAGGGTGAAAGCGAGGGCCCGCTCGTAGGCTGCGATGGCCTCTTTCGTTTGCCCCAGCCCCAGGTAACTGTCTCCCTGGTTGAACCACGCATAGAGATCGTTCTTCTCTTCTATCTCACTCTGAGCCATATCAAGAGAACTCTGATACATGGCGTCGTCGCCCCAATCTTCGCCCACGATTTCCCGCACCAACGACTCCTGCTCCGGCCGGTAGATAGGAGTATAGGCGCGGTTGAACGCGCGCCACATCCGGTCAAATTCGGCATAACTGAAACGGAGGTTGGCTCCCAGGTAAGAGTCGTTCACGATGAGGGCGCCCGCGCTGTCGTCGTAGCCCCGCACCAGGCGGAAATGGCCAGTGAGGGCATCATCGGGCCGCTCCAACCATTGCTCCACGATGACCGGGATACCGTTGGCAACAAACCGGCGCATCAGTTCAATGTTGCCGTTGAAGCGCACGGGAGCACTCAGGCCGACGCTTTGGAGGTAGTCGGCGATTTCATCAATCCTCACGTTCCTATCCAGGTTGCTCCCCTTCAGGATGGGGGCCAGTGCAGCCTGCGTGGTTGTCGTTCCGTAATAACTGAGCACCATTGCCACGGTAACCGGCGCGCAGTTGTTCAGCCTCTGCCAGTCGTGGGTCATGGGATTTAGATGCACCGTGGGAGGCAAGGTGATCGTCCCTCCCTGCGCGCCAACGGTTGGCGTGGCTGCTATCGGCGGTGGCGCCAGTGGGGTCGCAGCAGCCTGAGCCGTTACCGTTGCTGCCGAGGATGGCCGGGCTGTGGACACTACAACCAGGGGTGTGGCGAGACCGAAAACGTCGCCGCCCGCCTCCGGTATGACGAGCGTCACTCCGGCCCAAACGACGTCCGGGTTTGTGATGTTGTTCGCTTCTACGAGGGCCTGCATCGATACCCCATGCTGGATGGCGATGCCGGTGAGCGTGTCTCCCGGCTGCACAACGTAGGTTTTCACCCGTGGCGTGCCGGTGCGCGGAGCGGTGGGCGTCGGCGTGGGTGGCACAGGCGTGGGGCGGGGGGTGTTCGTCGCAGAAGGCGACGGCGTGGAAGATGGTGTTGCCGTCGTTGAGGGAACGGTGGTCGGGGAGCCAGTGGGAGTCGGCGTCTCCACGCTGGCTATGAGAGCCTCGGTGGGCGATGGGATAGCCGTCGTTGGCGGCAGCGTTGTTACGCTTCTTTGTTGTCCGGCCCGTAATGACAGGTTACAGCCTGCGAGAACCATCAGACATAGAATCCACGCAAACCAAACGATCACATTCCGCAGATATTGTCTTCTCATCGTATTTCCAAACTGTGCTATGGGTTATACGCCACGAACAAGCCCCAATGCGCATGGCACTACCAGACACCGACCTTAGTCTGCTGACTCATAGCCTTCGCATCCTGCGCGGCGGCGGCGCGCGCTTTCATAAAGCACGCCTCAATGCGCTCAACAATGCGCGGCCAGGAATAAGTTAGGGCTTTCTGCCTCCCTGCCTCCCCCATCTGCTTGCGTAGAGAAGGGTTCTGCAAAAGGCCGACTAACGCCTCCGCGAGGGGTTCAGGGCCGATTTGCGGCACCAGCCAACCATCTTTGCCATGCCTGACAACCTCGCGATAGCCGGGGATGTCAAAGGCAACCAACGGGCGCCCGGCAGCCATCGCTTCCAGCAACACAATGCCGAAACTCTCTTGGCCCGTGGCCGGCGAACAGAACACGTTGCAACTGGTGAAGTAGCGAGGCAATACCTCCGGTGCCGCGTAGCCGGCAAAGAGCACGCTCCGTTGAATCTCCGGCGGCAATTCGGCCTTGAGTTCGTCTATCTTTTGCCGCCCTACACCGCCGACAACGACGAGGCGAGCACCGGCCACGCGAGCCACTACTTGGGGGAACGCTTGGAGAAGAAGCGGCAGCCCTTTGCGCGGATCGGGACGCCCCACGAAGAGAACCGTAGGGTGTCCGGCCAATTCCGACAACGGCGGGGCCGCGGGATGAAACCGCTCCGTATCCACCCCGTTGGGCACGATTTCGTACTCGCCAGGGAAATAGCGGGCGATGCTCCGGCGGGCCTCTTCTGATACGGCGATGAGCACGTGCAACCGCTCAAAAAGGTGCTCCGGCAGAGGCCGCAAGCCGCGATAGAGAAGCGCGGGGGCCAGGCTTGACTCAAAATTGGCATGGAAGGTTCCCACGGTGGCCGTCTCCGACGCGGCCAGGGCGACCATGCCCAACACCGGGTCAAGAGGCGAATGGATGTGCAGAACGTCCAACCTCAGACGGCTCAACAGGCGGCGCATGATGAGCATGTAACGCCCGATGGTGATGCGGCAGAGGGTGCGGTTGCGAGGGAGTTTCAACGCGAAGCCGACACGCAACACCCCTGTCTCGCCCTCAGGGCGTCGCCCGGAGGCAGGGCCGGTGATGACGATGGCCTTGTGCCCACGCCGGCGCAGTTCTTTCGCCTCGTGATAGACGTGCTCGGAGATGCCGCCCGGCCACGGGCGATAGTATTCCGTGACGATCCCGATGCGCATAGGGTTCTGTTCCCTTGCCATATCCTGGTGACGTGCCGCAGGGCGGTTTGGTTCCGGCCCCGCTACGGAAGTATAACCCAGGCCACAGGGAAGTCAAGCCTTGACCCTCGCAGGGAATTGGGTTACAATCTTATTGAAAAGTGGAGGATGGAGTGATGAGCGTGAAGGTCATCTATCGCGACAAACAGTGGGAATTGCGCAGCGGCATGACGGTGCGAGATGCGATATTAAAGGTTGGGCTAGATCCAGAAGCGGTCCTCGCCACGCGTGGCGGCAAGTTGATCAACGAATCTACGATTCTGAAAGAGGATGACGTCATCAAGTTGGTGGCTGTGATCAGCGGGGGCAGGGCATGAAGAAGGTAAGCGGAAAATGAGTGGTATGCGTTGCCGGAAATGTAGCGAGGTAGCCGTCATCAACATGCGGCATCACAGGCTTGCCCTTTGCAGCGAGCATTATTTGGAATGGTTCATGGCACAGACGGAGCGTACCGTTGAGCGATTCGCCATGTTCGCGCGGACGGATCGCATCCTGGTGGCGGTATCCGGTGGGAAAGACAGCCTGAGCCTATGGGACGTGCTGCTGCGCCTCGGCTACCAGGCCGACGGGCTTTATATAAACCTGGGGATTGACGGTGGCCTCGGCTACTCCGATACCTCGCACGAGAAGGCGGCAACCTTCGCGGCAGGCTGGCCGAGAGCGCGTCTGCACGTCGCCAGCGTGCCGGAAGAGCACGGGACGAGTATCCCGGAACTGGCCCTCAAGAAACGGCGCACCGACCGCCCCTGCTCCATCTGCGGCCTGGTGAAGCGGCACACGATGAACCGTGTAGCATTGGAAGGCGGTTACAGCGTCCTGGCGACAGGTCATAACCTGGATGATGAAGCCGCCGTGCTGATGCAGAACGTGCTTCACTGGCAGACCGGCTATCTGGCGCGGCAGTATCCTGTGCTAGAGGAGGGGGAGGGGCTGGCGCGCAAGGTGAAGCCTCTGTGCCGCTTCTACGAGCGCGAGGTGGCGGCTTACGCCCTGGTGCGCGGGATAGACTACATCTACGACGAGTGCCCCCACGCGGTGGGCGCAAAGACCATTTATTATAAAGAGATGCTCAACCGCCTGG
>JADYZS010000192.1 GCA_020853075.1 Anaerolineae bacterium
ACTCAGCCAGTTCTCGCTCCAACTGCTCGTGCATCTCCAGCGTGCCGTTGATGAGGCGAGAGCCGGTGCAACTGGTGCCGTAGCGTTTGATGGCCGCGATGGATGCAGCGCGCACCTTGGGATGAGTGGTCAGGCCGAGGTAATTGTTGGAGCCGGCCATGATGAGCCGGTGTCCTTTACACACCACCTCGGTTCCCTCGGTCTCGGACATGGGCAGGAAGTAGGGATAATATCCGCCCGCCATAGCCGTGCGTGCCTCGGTAAATTGGCCGCACTTCTCAAAGAGATCGCGAATCGCGCGCCCGGCGGTGTCGGAGGAGGGTGAGGTCGCCACAACAGGGGTCATGTCAGCCATCAGGACACCTCTTAAGATTTTTGGAGAACATCGGGGAATACGTAGAGCAAAGTATAAATGAGAACGAGAGAAGCGTCAAGGTGACACGGAATAGGAATAGGGCCCTAAACACGAAATTGGCGACAATCCTACGCCCGAGTCAGAGAGAAATCAAGCCCTCCGCCCCCGGCGCGCCGAGGCTTCAAGGCCCTACCCATTTGTCATATAATGGTTCCAGATCGCGTTGGGTGAACGCCTCGGCCAAGGCCAGGAATTCGCGTCCTGTCACGTTGCGGTAGCGATAGGTGGCGAAATAGCGGCGCAAGAAGCCGAAGAAGAGATCATCCCCCAACTCATCCCGCAGAGCCTGGAAAAAGAGAGGGCCTTTGGCATAGACGATAGGCCCGTAGTCATCATTGTAACTCGCTACCGGCAGGCCGATGGGCCTATCCCAGCCATCGCGCAGGCCCGCCTGATAGACCGATTCAAAGGATTGGGCGCGCACCAAAGCGGCGGCTGCCGGCCCCGCTGTGTCCTCAATGTATAGTAGAAACGAATACTGCGCCAACGCTTCGTCCAACCACGGCTCCTTCACCTGGTTGTTACCCACCAGCCCATACCACCATTGATGCGCCACTTCGTGGGCTACCGTGCCGTTGAAGCCGGTTTCGGGCGATTTGTACCCTCTCTGATTGATGACGATAACACCTGGGTACTCTATGCCACCCGCCAGGGTGGGCGTCGCGGCAACTTCAAGTTCCGCGTAAGGATAGGGGCCAAACCGCTCTTCAAAGATGCGCAGTGACCTGGCAGCGACCTCCAGCGCGCGCTCACCTCCTGCCTCGTCGCCGGGCAGATAGTACGAACTGATCACGACGCGGCCAACCTGCACCCGGCGCACCCGGTAGGCGCGGCTGGCGACAATGTAGAAGTCGCGCATCGGCCCGCCCACGAGTGTCCAGGTGGTGGTATTGTCGCGATGCTTCTCCTCGTTCACCAGGTTACCGGAAGCGACAACCATCACATCAGAGGGAGCGGTCACGCGCACATGGTAGAGGGCGGCGTCGGGGTAGGTCAGGTCGCCGATGGCCGGCCCCAGTTCCACGTGCCAGCCCTCCTCATCATAGGCAGGGATGAGAGGATAGAAGTGGGCCAGGGCGAAGATGCCGCCTGCTGCCGAGAATGCACCATAAGCCCCGCCAGGCCCTAAGGGAACCGTCTCTGAGAAGGCCAACGCCACTGTGATGGTCTCGCCGGGGGCCAGCGGTGGGCTCAGCGGAAGCCACAGTACGGTGTTGGTCACCGCCAGGCGCGCGGCCACGGCACGGCCATCTACCTGCACGTTCGTCACGTCAATGCCGCCTTCCAGAGCCGTGAAGCGCGGCGGATAGTTGGCAAAGAGACGGAAGGCCAGAGAATCCAACGTCTTCGTTTCGGTGTTCGTGTAGCGCACCTGCATTTGGGCTGTGATGAGGCGTTGGTCAGGGTCAAGCCGCACTGTGATGTCGTAACGGCTGAGGCTAGACAACGCATCCAGGTCGGCCTGGAACGACGGGAGGAGCGCGGGGCGGTAAAGGTCAAGGCCACTGTCAGCCCCGTTTCCTCCTCCGGCTGCGGGGGAGGGCTGAGGGGAGGGCATTGGGCTTGCGGGGGTGGGGATCTCGGCGGTGGGCGAGGGCGTGCGCGTGGGCGGTACGGTGGGCGTTGGAGCCAGAGTGGGCGTCGCCGTGGGCAGCGGAGGGATCGGTGTGGGAGGGGCAAGGGTGGGCGACAGGCTAGGCAGGGCCGTTGCGGAAGAGGTAGGCGTGGGTTGAACGGTGGGGCGCGGCGAGCAGGCAGCCAGGCAGAAGACTAGGAGCAGGAATAAGCGACGCATCATGGAGCCCCTGTGCTCAGAATCCAGTGTTGGTAGAGATCGCGCACGTCGCGCCCGCCGGCGGCAACAAAGGAAGTCAGAAGATCATCCGGGGTCACGATGCCCCAGCGGTGACGACGGATGTATTCGCGCAGCGCAGCCAGGAAGACCGGCTCACCCACCTCCGTGCGCAGCGCATCAAAGAAGAGCGCGGCCTTGGCATAGACCATCGCTTCGTAGTTGCTCTTGAAAGCTGAGGCCGGCTGGCCGACGATGGCGTCCAGGCCGCGCCCCTTGGCGTACTCCACGGGCGCAGCCCAGCGACGGGCACGCAACGTCTCGGCCACGCCCTCGCCGAAACGCGCTTTGTAGTAGAAGAAAGTGGAAAACTCGGCCAACCCTTCATCAAGCCAGGGCACGTTGGCGGGGTCGTTGTTCACCAGGTTGTACCACCATTGATGGGCAATCTCGTGCGCAGCCAGAAATTCCAACGAGTTGCGCTGGTCGCGGTAAACGTCAATCCCCAGGAGGTTCAGGCCGGGATACTCCTGCCCACGATAGGTCAGCGGTGCTTCGGCGATGTGGACGTAGGTCTAGGGGTAAGGTCCAAAAGAGTCGCTGTACACGCGCACAATCGCCGCGGCATACTCCAGCGCGACCAAGCCCATCTCGCGGTCACCCGGCAGGAAATACGAGGTGACGGTGGTGCTATATGCCTGGGTGCTGGCGACCTGGTAATCGGCGCTGAGCAGGAGCGCAAATTCACGCGCCGGGCCGGAGGCAATGTGCCATGAGACGGTTCCGTCGTCGCCGGCAACGGTTGTCAGCACGGCCCCGCTCGGCACGACGACGACACCCGCGGGCACCGTCGCGGTCACCACGTAGAAAGAAGTGGCGCTGAAGGCAGCATCGGCGTGGGAAGGTACGACGTCCAGGCGCCACCCTCCTTCATCGTACACCGCCAGAACGGGGTAGGCGACGGGAAGACTGAGGATGCCCTGCCCTTCGCCGAAGAGAACGTAGCCCACGTTGCGGCGCGGCGCCTGCAATGTGTAGGAAAGTTGGACGATGGCCGCGCGGCCCGGTGCGAGAGGTGCAGGAAATATCAGGCGCAGCGCAGTGTCGTCGGCATCGTACGTAAAGGCCGCAGCCTGACCATCTACCGTTGCGCCGTCCACCGTCATGACGCCGCTGTATTGTAGCAGGTTGGGGTAGAGACGGAAGAAGATTTCCCGCCATTCCTGGCGGCTGGTGTTAGGCACGGTCACCCGCGCCTGGCCCGTTACGCGTCGGTTGGGAGGGTCAATGTGCATGGTCAGGTGATAGACCGGCGCATCCGCCAGGGCGTCCAGGTCGGCCTGGGCTTCGGGCAGGAGGTTGGGCCGGAAGAGGGCGAAGGGGTCCGGCGGAGCCTCGCGCGAGCCAAAGGGCAACGCGCACGCGGCCAGAACAAGTCCGGCGACAGTGAGACTGAGCAAGGTTACTATCTGGGAACGAAGACGCATTGGGAGCCGTTTCTGTGGTTGTACGGTGGATGGCAGTATAGCATCAATCGTCCGGTATGGCAACGGCCAGAACGCACAGCCGCCGGATTTCGTCCGCTGAAGAATTTTAACATGGCCCTAAGGCCACGAGACCCACCTTGACTTTTTCCCCGCCGGGTTGCATAATTGTCTCGGACAATGAGACGACCTTTCCTCTCCGGCGAGGCTTATGGACCTGCGAGTGGATCCGACCGGCGACGTTCCTCTATAAAGGGATCATCTCCGCCCAACAAGGGCGCGGCACTTACGTCCGCCAGCGCCCCGACGCCGGCTACCTGGCGCGTGTCCGCCGCGAGAAACTCCATTCCCTCCTGAGCCGCCTGCTGGTCCAGGCTTTCAGCCTCGGTTACCGGCCCGATGAGGTGCAGATAGCCTTTGCAGAAGAACTGCAATCCTGGCTCCAACAGAATCCTGCGCCTGCGGGCTCGTTGTCTGCGGAACGAGAAGAGGGCCAAACGTGACAACCATACCTTTTCTGACATAAGGCGCAGTGGACATCCCTGTTCAAGCAAACGAGGCGGTCTTTGGCGCGCTGGCGCGCCTGGTTCCCATAGGCGGGACCGTTCTCCTCATCGGCAACTACGGCAGCCGCAACCTGGGTGATGAGACGATTTTGTGGGCTATCCTCCGTTACCTGAATGACGTCCATCAGCGCCGGGCCACCTTTATTGTCCCCAGCCGCTGTCCGGAAGAAGTAGGCCGCTTCCTGGGTAAAGAGCGCGAGGCTTTGCGCCCTTGCGACATCACCGGCCTCCGCGATATCCTGACGCACCTGGGGCGCAGCGACCTGGTTCTCATCGGCGGCGGCGGCATCTTCTCGGCTTACACGGGGCCGCTGGCGCGCGCGGTTCCTCTGTTCGCCATCCTTGCCAAAGTGTTGGGCAAGCGGGTCGCCTACTTCGGCCTCGGCTTCTACGACACGACGCCCCGTTGGCTGCGCACGCTGGTCAACCTCTCGTTTCTCATGGCGGACCTGGTGGTGCTGCGCGACCGCCATTCGCTGGACCTTCTCTGGGGGCCGCTGCGCCGCAGCCCGCGCACGCTCCTGGGGCGAGACCTGGTGCTCTATCTGGAAGAGATGCCCGGCCCAGGGGTCGGTTTCTCGCTTCCCACGGATTCCGCGTTGGCAGCCGTGGCCGCGCGCCTGCACGCCTGGCGAGCGCAGGGCCATCGTGTCGTCGCCATCTCGTTGAAACCGACGCGAGATAGGCCCACGAACGAACGGCTACTGGCAGAGGGCGCGGCGGCCTTGCGCGCATGGGAGCAGAAGGGCGCGCGCTTCGCCCTCTTCCCCTTCGCCATGACTTCCGTGTGGTACGAAGATGACGTAGCGTTCCTGACGACGCTGGCCGAGCGCGCCCATCTTGCGCCGGATTCTTACGTGTTGGTTCCCCATAGCCACCCCTTCGGCTGGGTCAGATTGCTGCGAGAGGAGACCGATCTGATGATCGCCATGCGTTTTCACGCCCAGGTCTTTGCTCACCTGGCGCTCGTGCCCTTCTACGCCATCGTCTATGAGCGCAAGAACGAGGGTTTTCTGACGGAACTGGGGCACGCTGACCGTTGCCGTGTGGAAGAGGTGCGCGCCGACGTCCTGAACGATTGGGCCGCGCCGCTCTTGACGGCGGCCCGCGCCGAGGAGACGGCATGAAGCGGCGCATCACCCCTTTCCGCGGCGGCCTGCTCCTCCTCTTTCTTGCCAATCTGGCCCTGGGCGCGAAGATTCTCCTGGCGCGCGGCTACCTCGTCCACGGCGACTTCTCTTTTCCCCTCTACCGCGAGAACTTCCTGCGCCAGTATTATCCTCTGTGGGATTCGGTTCTGGGGCGCAGCAACTTTGAGAACGTCTTCCGCATCCCTTTGCGTCTCCCCTTCCTCGCGCTCGCCTGGCTGGGCGTGGACATGGGGATTATCCAGAAACTGATCCTGACGGTGACGTTGCTCGTCGCCGGCCTCTGCATGTACCTCCTGGTGTGGCGGCTTACAGCCGGGCTGGCCCTATCGCCTGCGCTGCGGGCCGCGGTCGCGATCTTCGGCGGCCTGGCTTATAGTTACAACCCTGTGATCATCGGCTTTCTCATCACCGCGGGCCTGGTCTATTCCCTTGCCTTCCTTCCCCTCGCCCTCCTTACCTACTACGAGGGGTTGCAGCGCCGCTCCCTGCGCTACCTCCTGGTGACGGCCCTCCTCATCGTTTTCTCGGTCTCCCATCCTTTCCTCTTGGCGATTTGGTTCGCCAGTTTCTTTCTCCTGTCCTGTGCCGTATGGTTGGGACAAAGGAAAATCAGTATCTTCCGCGCGCTGGGGAGCCTGGCAGTTGTGGCTCTCGTGTTCGCCGTGCTTTTCGCTTTTTACCTGGTTCCCTTCGTGGGGGCAGGATGGGGTGGCGACGAAGAGGTGGACCCGGAAACGTTGGGGCATTATGCGCTCTCGCGCGCCACCTTTGACCTGCGCAGCGAGCACCGGCTATCGTCTCTCCTTTTCCGGGTGCGAGACCGGATGGCGGGGGTGCCTCTGGTTCCTACCGATCCGGCTGCGCGTGCGCGCTGGGGAGCGGGGTCGGCCATCCTCGTCGGGTTGACCCTCTGCGGCCCCTGGCTTTGGCGTCGGCGGCCAACCCACGCGTTGCACGCCTTCGCTCGCCACTCCTATTGGTTCTTCCTGGTCGCCGTCCTCTTCCTGCAAGGGGGGCGCGGGCCGATGGCCGATGCCTATTGGTGGGCGGTCACGAATCTCCCCCTGGGTTGGATGTTTCAGTCGCCCTTGAAGTGGCAGATGGCGTTGGCGTTCTCCACCGCCTTCTTAGCCACCCTTTTCCTGGCCTTAGCCCTGGACAAAGTGCAGCAAGAACGAGACTCCTGGGCGCGCACCCTGGGCATCGTCCTGGCCCTCGCCCTCGTCCTGGCTTACGCCGCCAACAGCCTGCCGGGCTGGCAGGGAAGTCTTTGGGGGCGATACGTGCCATACGAGATCCCCGAAGGCTACTTTGCCGTCAATCAGACCCTGGAAGCACGGAAGGACGGTGAGCGCATCCTCTGGCTCCCCGCCTACGATCAGACCGTGGCCTGGTCAAAGGGACACGGCATCCGTGCGATGGACGTCGTTTCCACCCGCAAGGAGACGCTGAGTTACTACCTGGCGAACCCTGCCGTCCAACATTCTCTCCTGGATTTCCTTTACCGCTATACCTTTGCGGGGATGCGCAACTGGCCCGGCAAGTTGTTGCAGGAATTGGGTATCGGCTACCTGGCCTTCCACCTGGATCGTCTCCCGCCCGTGGATGCCCTGGACGCTGTGGCTCTGGACGCCTTGCGCCAGGAGACGCAGATTCTGCAAGAGGCTCCTCCCTTCTACTTGATGCAGACGCCGGATCGCCCGGCGACGGAGCCTTTCGCGCTCTCTGCTGCCGATGGGTTGGCCCTCCTGAACGACCGTGCCCAGGCCCTTGCCCTGGAAGCGATAGAGGCTCCGTTGCCGCCTTTCCTCTTTGGCGTGGGAGAGGTGTCCCGCGCCGGGATCGTGCTCAACCCTGACCTGTGGAGCATTGCCCTCTACCTGGGCGCGGCGGACGGCCTTAGCCCGGAGAGCGCGGGCCTTGCGCCCATCTTCGCCCACTTCCCCTCAGATGCGCCCGGCGCACGGGCCCTCAATTATACGTGGGATAGCACCATCTCCGCGCGGGGCCTGGCGGTCCAGCAAGAGGACGAATATCTGGCGACGATCCATACCTTGCAAACGGGCGATGGGCTGCGTGCCCCTCTGCACGTTCCTCAGCGCGGTGAATGCTTCCTCTTGCTGCGCGCCCTGGAGAGCCCGCAAGGAGAAACCCTGCACCTTTCCACCGGAAACTGGCAGGCGCGCGCAGACACCCGGAGCCAATTTACCCGCTTCGCCTGGCATCTCCTGGGGCCCATCCCATTGGACGGTTCTCCCTCTCTCTCCCTGGTGGCACTGGACGGCTACCAGGCGGTGGCAACCGCAGCTCTCGTCCCCGTCCAGGGGTGGGAGGAACGGCTGGCGGTGGCACAGAACAGACTGGCGGCCCGGCGGGTGGCCTATGTCTGGGAAGCGGAGAGCCACCTGGCGGGCGATTGCGCCGAAGCGGGCTCGCGCGACCAGAAGGCAAGCAATGGCGAGACAATGACCCTTCCCGCCGGCTGTGTGCTGGCAGTGTCCGGGGAGATCTATCGCTCCGGCCTTCATCGCCTTGCCATCTCTTTCACGGGCGAGATAGAGGTCACCGTGGACGGCGAGCCTCGCTTCAGCGGTCGTGCTGACGCCTTGCAATTCGTTGACGCCGACGCTTTCTCGCTGGAAGAGGGTTCCCACGACGTCCAGGTCAAAGCAGTGCAACTGGCGACGCTAGATGCCCTCTGGCTCTACCCGGTCACCGATGAAGCGGAGGGCATCGCGGAGGCGTTCAGGCCAGCCGGCGGCGAGGCGGCGATCCTCTCCTACGCAAAGGTTAGCGACACCGAATACCGGGTGCGCGTCCGGGGGAGGGGGCCGCTCTTCCTTACGCTGCGCCAGGCGTATGATCCAGGTTGGGTCGCCGCCGCTGCCGGGCGGCGATATGCCAGCAAACCTGTGTATGGCGTGCTCAACGGTTTCTATCTGGATGGTCTCGCTGGTGAGGAGAGCGAAGTGGCGGTCGTCTATACGCCGCAACAGCGGTTTCGCCTGGGTGTCGCCATCTCTCTGGTGGGCGGTCTCGCGGTGGTGGCGTGGCTGGGATACGACGTCCGGCGCGAGCGGGCAAGGCGGAGGCAAGGCCCATGAGACAGGGAGCGAGACGGCTTCCCCTCTCCTGGCGTCTGCCTAACGGCACAATGGCGCGAGGGCTGGTGAAGCAATTGCCGGGCCTGACTGCCGTTTTGGCGGTGGCTGTGGCCTTCGGCTGGGTCGCGCGCTCGCCGCTGGTCAGCCTCTTAACGATCATCGTTCTCCGGGAGGGAACCTGGCGGGCAGCCCTGATCGGCCTGGGGTTGTCACTCCTCTTCGCTGCGGTACAGTTCACCGAGCGGGTGGGAGGGAGCGACATCGTCGCCTCCTGGCTCTATTGGACGGTGGCTGCGGGGGTGCTGGCCGAGTTGGTGCAGGGGGTGCGGGCGCGGTGGAGCCAGGGTAGCGAATCTGAAGAGGTGTCGCCGCGGGCCCGTGGGGAGTTGAGGCGCATCGGGACGCGCCTGCAAACGGCCCTGCGTCAGCCCGCGGAGCAGGATCGCCTGGCCCGTCTGATCGTCCGCGCGGGCGCGGTGTGCCTCCTCCTCGCCTTCGCCTTTATCGTCTGGGCTCGCTCTTCCCTTCCCCTCACGTGGTTGGCGCTCTTCCTGGCGGGGATCGTTCCCTTTGTCCTGTGGGGGATCAAGATGGTAGAAGGAGCCGTGGCCTTGCGCCGGGAAGTGGCCCTCGCCGCCCTGATCGTCGCAGTGGCCGGGGCCGAGGTGATCTTTCCCAACTATTGGCAAGCGCCCTCACCCAAAGCCACCGTCGTTTTTAATTTTCTGGTAGGGCGCGCTGCCGGTCATCAAGCCCGAGGGATGCCGGAGCCGCAGGCAAGCACGTGGACCCTCGGCCAATGGACGCGTCCCGTCCTGGTGATGAGACCGACCAACCGGCAGCCGGCGCGGTGGGAATATGAGATTCAGGTACCCGCGCAGGCCGTGCTGACTTTCGCTGTCGGGGCCTCGCCGGAGACGTGGGGCCGTGCCGGCGATGGGATAACCTTCAAGGTGCTGATAGATGGCCCTCGCGGGGTGGATACCATCTTTGACCTTTACCTGAACGCGAAGGCCCGCGCCCAGGACAAGCCGTGGCACGACGCGCGCCTCAGCCTGGCAAAGTACGCTGGGGAGACCGTCAAACTGCTCTTTGTCGTCCAGGCAGGGCCATGGGGCGACGCGCGGTTTGATATCGGCGGCTGGGCCGAGCCGATCCTGTGGGGGGTGCCTGTTGCCGTCCACGAATGAGCACGCAAATAGCATGACCGCCGACGGCTGGCAGCCGTTGGCGGTCATGCTTCTGGTGGGATAGGATGTTTCGGTCGGGAGTTTAGACCCGCGTCAGATATTGCCCGGTGCGCGTGTCTATGCGGATCGTCTCGCCTTCGTTGACGAAGAGGGGAACCATCACTTTGAGGCCCGTCTGCACGGTCACCTGCTTCATGGCGCTGGTGGCTGTATCACCGGCAATACCGGCCTCTGCTTTGGTCACCGGCAGGTCCACCGTTGTGGGCATTTCAACCTCAATAGGCTCGCCCTGGTAAGTCAGCAATTCCACGGTGAGGCCATCGGTCAGGTAATTCACCGCGTCGCCCAGATGCTCCGCGCTCAGCACGTGCTGCTCAAAATTCTCCGTGTCCATAAAGGTAAAGAG
>JADYZS010000193.1 GCA_020853075.1 Anaerolineae bacterium
ACTCAGTTACATAAGGAGAGAAGTTATGCCTACCTTACACCTGCCGGTACGGTATTACAGGGATTTCGCGCCGCACTACGACTACGCCTATGAGACGTTGTCGCTGCCGCTGGAACGGACGGCGTTTCTTGTGGTGGACGTCAACGGTACGTTCTACGCAGCCACGACAGAGAGAGCCATCGTTCCCGCGCTCCGTGCCGCGCGGGGCGCGGGTATGCACGTATCCTTTGTGCATAACGACCTGAGGCTCGTGGCGGATGAGGGAAACATCGTCTTTGAGATTTGGGGCAAGACGAAGGGCCTGACGCCGGAAGGGTATCGGAAGGCGCAGTTACACCCGCCCGGCTGGGCTCCTGAGTACGTGGACGCCGTGCGCCCGCTCCCTAACGAGCCCGATTTCCCGAAATGGGGGTGGAGCGGCTTCCGCGATACCTTCTTGGATCAGCACCTGCGGGCGCTGGACATCAGGACGCTGATCTGCGTCGGCTATAGCGTGCGCGCCTGCTTCTACGGCACCATCATTGATGCGGTCTATCGCAACTATCGGGTCATCGCCCTGCGCGACTGCGTGGAAGCGCCGGAGATGCCGGATACAAAAGATGCCAGCCTCCCCGAGGGCGGTTGGATCAACCGGATCATGGTGCGGCAGATAGAGCATCTCATCGGCTACACCAGCACGTCCGGGGAGTTTATAGAGGCGTGTAAGGCGTTGCAGCCCGCGATGGCGGTTGAAGGCAACGGCAAGGCGCGGCGATAAGCCGGGCAGGAGTCAGACCCATGTCCATTTTATCATTGCCGGTGCGCTATTACCGGGATTATGCGCCGCACTACGATTATGCGTATGAAACGTTGTCGTTGCCGCTGGAGCGAACCGCGTTCCTCATCGTGGACATAGACGATTTCGGCTACATCCCTTACCGGGAGCACACGGAACAGCACATCGCGTCGCCGCTGCACGCGGCGCGCACCGCGGGGATACGCGTCGCCTATGTCTTCAATGATGGCAATGTCGCCAGTGACGGCAACGCCAACATTGAGGTCTGGGGCAGAACCAAAGGCCTGAAACGCGACCCGGCGCAGGTCGGCAAGTTCAGGGAACCCCAATACGTGGATAGCGTGCGCCCCCTGCCCGAGGAGCGGGTCTTCCGCAAGTGGATCTGGAGCGGCTTCCATGATACTTTCCTGGATCAGCACCTGCGGGCTCACGACATCAAGACCCTGATTTGCGTCGGTTACAGCCTGCGCGCCTGCCTCTACGGTACTCTCATTGATGCCGTCTATCACAACTACCGCGTGATCGTCCTGCGCGATGCGGTCCTGGCCCCGGAGCAGCCCGACACCGAGGATGCCACTATGCCGGAGGGCGGCTGGATCAACCGGATCATGATCCGCCAGGTAGAACACCTCATCGGCTACACCAGCACGGTGGCGGAGTTCGCCGCCGCCTGCCGGGCCGTCACGCAAGTGTCTGTAGCCGCCGGATGTTGACATAAGGAGCCGAATGAGCGGAAGAGAGTTCAACAGGAACCTGATTCGTCTTCCGTTGGATTATGAGGGCACGCCGGAACTGGCAGAGATTCGGGTGAGCCTGCCCAGCCATGTTGTGTGGGATGGCGAGGCGGGCGACCTTGCGATCGGTCTGGAACTCCTTGATAAATGGGGATTTCACATCCCTGGCCGGAGAGCAAGTCTGCAACTAACCCTGGAGGGTGGGCCGGGCGAGATCCCCGAGCGCGTGGAGGTGCTACCCGAGCACGACAGCCACCTCAAAGTCGGAGGTAGGGTTACAGAGAAAGGTAAGGTCTTTCGCGTTCGCGCCAGAGATCTGGAGACCGGCGTTGAGGCGATCAGTAATCCGGCCTGGCTGCCGGAGCGCCTGGGCGCGGCCGATCACAAACTCTATTGGGGTGACCTCCACGCGCATCGCATTGAGGTGCCTCGGACGAAGTCGGAGGATCCCTTGCTGTGGAGTTACGGGCCGGCCACGCCCCACGAGTTCTACCAGTTCGCTCGCGATGTCGTACATCTGGACTTCGCCGCCCTGACCGACCACGACTACGCCATCACGACGGAAGAGTACCGGCTCATCCAGGAATCTGCC
Organism: Anaerolineae bacterium; assembly: GCA_020853075.1. Lineage (GTDB taxonomy): Bacteria > Chloroflexota > Anaerolineae > JADYZS01 > JADYZS01 > JADYZS01. The sequence continues at coordinate 2,102 of JADYZS010000193.1, forward strand.
CAATACTACAACCAGGCGGATCGTTTTGTCGCTTTCCTCGGCTATGAATGGGCGTGGAACTTCGGCCCGGATGCCGACCACGGGCATCGTCACATCCTCTTTCTGCACGACGATATGCCCCTGATCTGTAGCAACTGGCGAGGCTCTAACACGCCGCAAGACCTTTTCAACCTCTTCCGCAGGATATCGCGCAACGGCGCGGACATTCTCTCCATCCCGCACCATCCGGCGCGGCTGGGGGATCGCATCTGGTACAATTGGGAGTCGGCAGACCCGCATTTTGAGCGGCTACTGGAAGTCTATAGCGCGTGGGGGAGCAGCGAACACCAGGGAGAGCCTTATCCGCTCAGGGCGCGGCCTGCGGTGTGGGGGACCGGCGGGAAGATAGCCGAGGGTGAGGTATTCCCTCCCTACGAAGCGGTCGGCCATTTCCTGCAGGACGGCTTGCGCATGGGGCGTCGCCTCGGCTGTACCGGCGGCAGCGAGAGCCACGATGGCCGGGCAGGCTTTCCCGTCATGATCGCCAGTTACCCCCTCAAACAGGTACCGTTTCTCTATCGTGGCGGGCTGACAGGTATCTGGGCGCGGCGCAAAATTCGCGACTGCCTGTGGAGTTCCTTGTGGAACAGGAGGACGATAGCCAGCACCGGCGCGCGTATCCTTTTGGATCTCGCCATAGATGACCAGCCGCTGGGTGAGACGATCCGGGTGACAGAGCCACCCCGGACGCTGCAAGTGCGCGTCCACGGCACGGCTCCCCTGGAGCGGGTCGCCGTCGTGAAGAATAACGAGGACTGGCGAGTGCTTGAGCGGCCAGGCTGGGATTGCACTTTCACAGCAGATGGTTTAGATTTGCCTGTTGGGGGCGTTGACTGGTATTATGTGCGGGTGATCCAGGAGGACGGCCACATGGCCTGGTCAAGCCCTATCTGGATAGAAGATGGTCGTTGAGAGGAGAGGCCATAATTGCCGAAGCGTATGCTAATCTGTCAGGGAGGGAAAGATGAGCACATTACAGTTGCCGGTGCGGTACTATCGGGACTATGCGCCCGCCTACGATTACGCCTATGAGACGTTGTCGTTGCCGCTAGAACGGACCGCGTTCCTGGTGGTGGATGTGGATGGCACGTTCTACGACAAGACCACACAGAAGACCATCGTTCCCGCGCTGCAAGCCGCGCGGGCGCTGAAGATGCCGGTTGCCTTCGTCCACAACGATCTGCGGCTGGTGGCCGATGAAGGCAACATCGTCTTTGAGATCTGGGGCAAGACCAAGGGGATTAAGGGGCCGAGCGGATGGCACAACTTCCGCGGCCCAGAATACGTAGAGAATGTGCGCCCGCTGCCCAACGAGCCCAACTTTCCCAAATGGGTCTGGAGCGGCTTCCATGATACCTTCCTGGATCAGCACCTGCGCGCGCTGGATATCAAGACGCTGATCTGCGTGGGGTACAGCGTGCGCGCCTGCTTCTACGGCACTATCATTGATGCCGTCTATCGCAACTACCGTGTCATCGCGCTGCGCGACTGCGTGGAAGCGCCGGAGTTCCCCGACACGGTGGATGCCAGCCTGCCGGAAGGCGGCTGGATCAACCGGATCATGGTGCGGCAGATTGAGCATCTCATCGGCTACACCAGCACCTCCGCCGAGTTCGTCGCCGCCTGCCGGGCGGCCACCCCGGCGATGGCAGTTGAGGGCAACGGCAAGGCAAGAGGTTAGGGAGGTTGGTTGATACGCCATCGGTTGAAAACCGGCGGTAGGCAGTAGGGGCGAGGCATGCCTCGCCCCTACTTAGCACGCACAGCCGCCGGATTCTATCCGATGGCTCTCTTTTCGCCTTTCCTTGTGTCTTGGTGGTAAATATTCAAATAGAAGGGTACACCGCATGAAGATCACCGACGTCACCGTGCAGTTGGTGCAGTCTCAGGATGGCCGCAAGTGGACGCACGTCCTTGTCCACACCGACGAGGGGATCACCGGCATCGGCGAGGCGACCTATAGCTTCAAGGAGTTCGTCGTCGCCAAGATGGTGGAGGAGATCAAACAGTTCGTCATCGGCAGGGACCCCTTCAATGCCGAGGCCATCTATGCCGACCTCTACGTGAACGGGAGGGTCGGCTATCGCACCGGCGGGATCATGTTCACCAGCGCCATCAGCGGCATAGACCAGGCCCTGTGGGACATCAAAGGAAAGGCCGTCGGCGCGCCCGTTTGCGCTCTGTTGGGCGGGCCGCGCACAGCCAAAGTCCCTATTTACTCCCACTTCGGCGGGAGGACGATTGAGGAGCGCATCGCCAGCGCGCAGAAGACGCTGGCGCAGGGGTTCAAGGCGATCAAGTCGGCCACCTGCTACATGGAGGCCAGGGGGCCTAAGGTCACGCACCAGGAACTAAAGAGCATAGAGGCCAACTACATCGCGTACCGCAAGGCCCTGGGCGAGGACGTGGGCCTGATGGATGACACCTACGGCTATTTTGACCCACCCACCATTCTGGAGATAGCCCGCATGTTGGAGCCCTATCATCTTGTTTTCCTGGAAGAGCCGTGTATCCCGGAAAACCCTGAAGGCTCTGCCCGCGTCCGCGCCGGGACCTCTACGCCTTTGGCCGCTTCGGAACGCCTGACCAGCAAGAACCGCTTCAACGATTATTTCCGTCTCGGCGCGGTGGACATCGCGCAACCCGACATCGTCTATATCGGCGGCATCACCGAGATGAAGAAGGTGGCATCTCTGGCCGAGGCTTACCAGGTGACCATTGCCCCGCACAACACGAAAGGGCCGGTGGGGATCATGGCCGCGGCCCACGTGATGGCGGCGATTCCGAACCCTCTGATCCAGGAGTTCGTCGCGCCCAGCGTGGTTCCCTGGCGCAACGACGTCCTCAAGCACCCGCTGGTCATTGAGGATAGTTGCCTGGTGGTGCCCGACCGCCCCGGCCTGGGCGTGGAGTTTGACGAGGAGGCATTGAAGCCGCATTTGGTCAAGTTAGGATAATCAGACACCATGAAAATCACCGACGTCACCGTACAATTAGTGCAATCTCCCTGCGGGCGCAAGTGGACGCACGTCCACGTTCATACCGACGAGGGGATCACAGGCATCGGCGAGGCGACCTACACCCGCAAGGAGTTCGTCGTCGCCAAGATGGTAGAGGAGATGAGGCCGGCTATCATCGGCTGGGACCCCATGAACATTGAGGCCATCTATCGCGAACTCTACGCCAGCACCAGGGTAGCCTGGCGCATGGGCGGGCAGATGTTCACCAGCGCCATCGGCGGGATAGACCAGGCGTTGTGGGACATCAAGGGTAAGGCCCTGGGCCTCCCGGTTTGCGCGCTGTTGGGTGGGCCGCGCTCGGCTAAAGTCCCCATCTATTCCCACTTCGGCGGCAAGACGCCCCAGGAGTGCGTGGAGAACGCG
>JADYZS010000194.1 GCA_020853075.1 Anaerolineae bacterium
AGCGACGATTGGGGCCTGGCGCGGGTGAAGATTCAGGTCAGCGGGGCCGACGTGAACGGCCCCCGCAACGAGGAGTACGCCGTCCCCAGCAACTCGCCCGGCACCTATGCCGACGGCTTCACAGCCTACGAGTACCAGGGGAGCCTGACCCACGTGCAGATTCCGTCGTCGTACACCGGCCAGACGCCTATCTGCATGGTCGTAGCGTTGAAGGACTGGGGAGAGCGGCGGAATAAGCCGATTCTGGATTTCGGGGCGGCGGCGGAGGCGAAGGGGTGGCTTCTCGTCTCGCCGGAGATGCACGGCAACTATCCGGCAAACCGCAGAGGTAACCGCAGCGGCGGCAGCGCGGGATTGGACGCCAACATAGACCCCTACCGGGATCCCGGCCACCATACTTTTGCCTCGCGGTGGGCGCAGCAAGACGTGATAGATGCCGTCAATTACGTGCTCGCCAACTTCAACGTGGATCGGCAGTGCATCTACATCTATGGCGCGGGCGTCGGCGCGGAGACGGCGATGGTGACGGCAGCGAAATGGCCCCAGTATTTTGCCGCCGTCATTGAAGAGGGTGGCCCTTTCAACCTGGTCAACTGGGATCACGAGATCGGAGCCGAGACGCCCTATAAAAACCTATATCTCCAGGGCCAGATGTGGGGAGAAGTGGACGGCAGACATCCCTATCGGTTTTGCGAATATCTCTTCCGCAGCCCGGAGGAATTCGCTCAGAACCTTTCGCAGTTGCCTTTGCGCATCGTCCATGCCAGCGGAGATACCAGCACACCTCCCTACAATGCCGACGATCTGCGCCTCAACGTGCTGGACTGGAACCCCAACGCCATCGTAGAGCAACTGTGGGTGTCGGGCAACCACAGTGCGCGCCTCCCCGACTTCGCCAACAACCACTTGAGCTGGTTCGCCCAGTATCGCCGCAACGCCACGCTACCTACCACGTTCCGCGGGAAGCGCGACGATTCCGGCCCCTTGCACTGGCTCAACATCCGCCAGTATGACATCCCCCCCAGTTATGGCAACACCCGCCATTGGACCGACATCCACCAGGCCGGATACGACCCCCTCACTGGCGTCATCACGACGACGGTCATTGAGGGGGAATCCACCGTCCAGGACGGTATCTACCAGGTCTGCCCGCCGCCGGTAGGCAACAGCGTATCCCTGGGCTATAACCTGGCACAGATGGGGCTCCCCACCGACCGCACCTACGTGGTGGAAGATTTCAACCAGGACTTGGGCCAGTTCAGCAGCTACCTGGCGACGCCGGTCGGCGGCTTCCTGACGGTAACTATCCAGAGCGGGGGCTACCACGTGGCGCGCTCCTTCACCATCTACCCCGGCGATACGGTGCCCACGGTCACCACCAGGGAACTGAAAGTCGGCACGGCAACCGTCGCCGACGTCTATATTGACATTTATAACGCAACTGTAAATTACGGCAACAGCGTCAACCTCTACGTCTATAACTCGCGCGCCGACGCCTGCCCCGGCGGCCCTTGCCCCGGCCCCATCAGAAGCAGCCTCATCAAGTTTGACCTCTCCTCCATCCCGGCCAATGCCTACATCCGCACCGCGTCCCTCAGCCTCTATGAGAGCGGCGGGCCGCACACAGAAGAGCCTTTGGGCAAGGTACAGATAGACGTGCATCGCCTGGCCCGTCCTTTTGAAGAGACAGCCGCCACCTGGCAGAAGGCTACGACCAACCAGGACTGGACCCTGGCCGGTGCGATGAACACCGTCTTGGATCTCGCAGTACCTTACTACGACCGGCGCATGATCTACCAAGGAGACCTCCCCTGGACGGCTACCTCGCGCCAGATTCCCTATTTCGGCTTTGATGCGACGGACGTGGTGAAAGGTTGGCTGACCAACCAGTTCCCCAACCACGGCTTCATCGTGCGGGCCGACCGCCAGGTGCCCGACCTGCTGAAGGGTGATCTGCTCCGGTTCCTACGCTTTGCCTCGTCGCAATATGGCGATGGTAACAAACGACCCCGGTTGATCGTGGTTTATAGCACCTCGGCACCGACGCCGCTCCCCGCCTTCACCGCCACGCCCACGCCCGGCCCCACCAACACGCCGACGCCGACGGCCACCCGAACCCCGACCATCACGCCGACGCCGACAATAACGCCGACCCCCACCCCCACAGCCAACGTAGGGAATATTGAAGGGACGGTGTACGATGACCAGGATGGCGACGGCGGGCTGAGCGCGGGTGACCTCCCGCTGGCGGGCGCAACCCTTACCCTCTTGCAGAGCGGCAGCACCATTACCAGCACGACAACGGGCGTAGATGGGCGTTATGGGTTCCGGAGCCTGATTCCGGCCCTCTACGAGGTGCGCTTTACGCCGCCGCCCGGTTACTCGGTCAGCGGGGATCAGGACCGGGTCTTTGTCTTCCTGAGCGGCGGCCAGACGGGAACCTTTGACTTCTTCGCCCTCGCGCCCACGCCGACCCCTTCGCCGACGCCGATTGTCTTCCGCAAGCGCTACGTGCCTATCGTGGTACGAGAGGCTCCGTAACACCAAACCATAAGGGGTCTTCATAGAGACGAGCCGGCGGCTCGTCTCTACAGACCTTTAGGGGTTGGTAACGATTCACCACCATCTCTACGGTATACTCCCGGTATCTTGGCGCATTGAATCTGGCGCGCTAAGTTATGGAGGAGGGAGACGAGGAAGGTCACCATGCAGAGGTCGCGCCTGCGGCTATATCTAGGCCGATTATGTGAATATCTGGGCGTCAAGCGAGGTAGGCTAGGTGCTCTTGAACTTGCAGAGGACACGCCACAGGGATGGCACGCGCCGACGCAGGCTTTGCTGGCTCGCGTCTGGGATCATCCGGATGAAAACCTCTATACTCTATCAGATGGCAAGCCAATGTAGTGAACGACTGCAACTCGTGCCCGGGCCAGATACCTGCTAGGGTTCTTTACATGCCTCTGCCCAAAGGTCTGGAAAATACTCAGCCGCTTTTCTCAGGACACCATACTCTCCTCGTTGTCCTGGCAATGGCTCTAGCCGGAAAGGCCCAGATGTCCAAATAGCATTCTCTACGCGAGGGTAATACTTCAACTGCCCACCGGAGTCATAATACCACTCAAAGAGAATATCGTCACCCTCATAACCTATGAGCCGATTACCCGATGCTTTCCAAGCCAACGTTGCTGGGTCTGGTAAGTTAAGCGAGAACTGGTACAGTTGATATTCACCAGATCTGGGATTGTACTGAAGCGTCAGATAAAAGCTCTTCGCGAGATCAACAGTCCCGCCATTAGCAATGCTTACCTTGTCATGCCAACCCTTGACTGTATCTATGACTATGCTTCCTGTTGTCACTGGTTGGGCAGCGATAGTCTTTGCATCGTTGATCCCTTTCTGTCTGAGTCTATCCCAGAAATAACGTGATGAATTCGAAAGCTCAATAGTGGCTCGACCGTTCTTGATAGTGTTGCCCAGCGTACCACGCACCTTGCATGATAGACCATACGAAATACCTTTAACGGGGTCTGGCAGGAGCACGTCAAAAATCGCCTTATTCTCTTGGGCCTCACCGCCGAAAACTAAAGCCACAGAGCGCTCAAAGTCCCTCCAATTCGGCAGAGTCCTGTTGCCTTTTACGACAAGTTGTCCACTTCCGTCTTGATAAGTGCTCAAGACGAGACGGAGTTTCTGCAATTCATTTTGGGTTGGCGTCCTATCCACGAACGCTAGAGTCATTGATATATATCCTTTCTCGTTACCCTGCTCTGGCTCGCCGGGATCAACTTCTATCTCGTCCTTCAACAGTTGGTCGGTGGATACGTTAAACAAACGCGCTACGTTGAGCACGAACTCCACAGTGGGTCTCTTCTTGCCAGATTCAATCTCGCTGATGTGGCCGTGAGCAGTGTAGCCGAGGGCAAGCGCCAGTTCCTTGAGGGTCATCCCGCGCTGCGTGCGCAGAATGTGCAACTTCGTCCCGAAGGTTTGCATCCGAGAGCCCTTCTGTAATCTCTGGGACTTGACATTCGTAGAATAATGTGCTACAATGTCTCTAGTAGAGACAAAAGATCGTTTCCGCGTGGTATAAGGGGTCCTACATGGATTCTGTTAAGCATGAGTATCAGCCAATCAACAGTCCGATAAAGTGGGTCGGTGGTAAGTCACGATTACGAAAGCAGATAGTTGAACTATTACCTCCGCATACGTGCTACGTAGAGCCCTTTGCCGGCGCTGCCTGGGTGTTGTTTGCCAAGCCCCCTAGCGACGTTGAGGTTCTCAACGACCGCGATCAGGAGATCGTCAACTTCTTTCGGGTAGTTAAGGAAAAACCCGAAGAACTGATTGCTTCCTTTGAATGGGAACTGGCCTCGCGTGCAGAGTTTGACCGTTTAGCCTCACTAGATCCATTGCAACTCACCGACGTTCAACGAGCCCACCGCTTCTACTACATTATCATGGCCGGATGGGGTGGTGAGTTAAACTACCCTAGATTTCAGACAAGTATCACGGATGGCGGTCATGGAAACCGCCTTATTGGCGCATTGAAAACGCTACGGCAACGACTCATGCCGGTTCACGAGCGGCTGCGCACCGTCATCATAGAGAACCTGGACTGGCTGGAGTGTATAGACCGCTATGATCGGCCTACTACTGTGATGTACGTTGACCCCCCGTATCCAGACAACAAATGCAACTATGCGCACAATATGCGGAGTTGGGACGATCATTGGTGGCTGGCCGACCGCCTCAGCCGCGCCCGGTGCAAATGGGTTCTATCATCGTACGATGTGCCGGAGGTCCGGGCCTTATACGAACGGTATCACATCCACCCTGTGCAATCTTTCTCAGGAATGAGGGTAAAGAAGCACAGCAACGAGCGGGTCCTGAACAAGGAAGTTCTGATTACGAACTTCCAGCCGTGGGACGAAGCGATTATCAGTATTCCTTCAGCACAACAAGCCGGGTTTGAACTGTAAGCATTATCGTAAGCAGATTTAGCGCCCCGAGGCTGGCCCCAACGTGCCACTCGGGGCGTTCCACGCAAAGAGACTTAACATCTAGCACTTGCCCACAGTATACGTTCACTTGTACTTTGCTGTCAAGAGAAGTTCCTTATAGAGACCACCTCCTCAGGACAAGGAGCCATCATGCCCAACCGCCGCCCCATTGTTCCCGGCCCGACCTACGCCGAGATGCGAGACCCGCTGCTGCTCCCCGCTGCCTTACGCGCGCGCGCCCGCGCCGCTCTCAAGTCCAATGAGATGAATCCCCTCAACCTCTTCAACATCACCTGGAAGAGCGCAGAGGGCGGCGTCAATCACCTCGTTCTGCCAAAAGAACTGACAGGCGTGCGGGCCAACGTCATCGTCCTGCTGGCGAAGGACTTCCCTTCCGGCAGCCACAAGGTCGGTCCCGCCTACACGACGCTGATGGAAGCCGAGGCCGCGGGCGAGATTCGCCCCGGCGAGAAGACGGTCATCGGCCCCTCCACCGGCAACTTCGGCATCGGCACGGCCTACGTCAGCAGCCTGAAGGGGTACGAGTCGCTGGTCGTCATGCCCGACAGCATGAGCGCGGAACGCTACGAGCGCATCCGCAAATATGGGGGCGGGCTTGACCTGACGCCCGGCACCGAATCCGACGTCATCCTGACGTTGGAACGGACGCACCAGGTCTATATGCGCAACCCGCGCTACAAGGTATTGGCTCAGTTTGAGTTGTTGCCCAACTACCGCTTCCATCGCTACGTCACGGGCGACGCCTGCCTGCAGGCCGCGCGGGGCGTGGGCAATGGCCGCGTCGCTGCCTTCGTCTCGGCCCCCGGCTCTGCGGGAACCCTGGCCGCCGCCGACCACATCAGAGGGGTCTATCCTGATTGCGCTGTCGCCGCGGTAGAGCCGCGGGAGTGCGCCACCCTCTTCCGCAACGGCCGCGGCCAGCACCGCATTGAGGGCATCGGCGACAAGATGGTGACGCTCATTCACAATGTCCTCAATACCGACTACGTCGTCCTGGTGCACGACGACGATTGCGTCAAGGGGGTGAAGGTCATCCAGGACGGCCAGGCCGTACTGACTGAGCGGTTGGGCGTGCCGCCCGACGCTGCTCGCCGGATGCAGGACGTGTTCGGCATCTCCGGCGTCTGCAACGTCATCGCGGCCCTCAAGACGGCGAAGTTGTTAGACCTGGGCCCCGACGACAACGTGGTGACCATTGCCACCGATGGCTTTGACCGCTACCCTTCCGTCATGGCCGACCTGGAACGGCGCGTTGGCACGCCGGACGCCGGCACGTATGAGATGTGGGCCAAAGGGATCTTCCTGGGCGCGACGACGCACGAAATCCTGGACGTGCGCCTGGCCCGCGAGAAGGAGCGCCTCTTCCACCAGAAAGAAGAGGTCTGGACGCAGTTCGGTTACAGCAAGGAGTACCTGGACCGCATGAAGCAGCCCGACTTCTGGGAGTCGGAAGCGGCGAAGATACCGGCGATAGATAAAGCGATTGCCGAGGTGCAGGGAAGTCTGGGCTAAAAACATCTTACCGCGGAGAGCGCAGAGAACACAGAGGATAACTGCAATGTCTCTGCGCTCTCTGCAACCTCTGCGGTTTGAGAGAAGATGCCATGACGTCCAAAGGAGAAGGCAAGGAGCCCGGCGCGCTGCGCCGCCTCCCCAGCGTGGATAGGCTCCTGCAAAGCGAGGCCGTCGCGGCGTTGGCTGCGGCCCACGGCCACGACCTGGCCGTGGCCGCCGCGCGCGAGGCGTTGGCCCAGGCCCGCCATACCATCATGGCGGGGGAACCCGCGCCTACGCCGGACGCGCTGGCCGCCCTCGTCGGGGAACGGCTGGGGGCGATGCTGCGCCCGACGCTGCGCCCGGTCATCAATGCTACCGGCGTCATCATCCACACCAACCTGGGGCGCGCGCCCGTGAGCGAGGTCGCGCGCCAGGCGATGGAGGCGGCTGCACGCGGCTACTCCAACCTGGAATACGACCTGAAGGCAGGCGAGCGCGGCTCCCGCTACGTCCACGCCGAGGCGCTCCTCTGCCGGTTGACAGGCGCGGAGGCCGCGCTGGTCGTCAACAACAACGCCGCTGCCGTCCTCCTGGCGTTGACCGTCCTGGCTGCGGGGCGCGAGGTGGTTATCTCCCGCGGGCAACTGGTGGAGATCGGCGGCGGCTTCCGCATCCCGGAGGTGTTGAAGCAGAGCGGCGCGCGTCTGGTGGAGGTCGGCACGACTAACCGCACCCATCCCCGCGACTACGAGGCGGCCATCGGCGAAAGCACCGCGCTCCTCCTGCGCGTCCACGCCTCCAACTTCAAGCAGATCGGTTTTGTGACCCAGGTCCCGCTGGCCGAATTGGTGGAGATCGGACGCCAACACAACCTCCCCGTGGTGGACGACCTGGGGAGCGGCACGCTGCTGGATACGACGGCCTACGGCCTGGCCGCCGAGCCGACGGTGCAGGAGAGCGTGCAGGCGGGCGCGACGCTCACCACCTTCAGCGGCGACAAATTGCTGGGTGGCCCCCAGGGCGGCATCATCGTGGGCCGCCGAGAGATCGTGGAGCGCCTGCGCCGCCACCCCTTGACCCGCGCTTTGCGGGTGGACAAGGTGACGCTGGCGGGCTTGCAGGCAACGCTCCTGCATTACCTGCGGGGCGAGGCGACGCAGACGATCCCGGTCTGGCGCATGATCGCCGCGCCGCTGGCCGCGGTGGAGGCGCGGGCGCACCGTTGGACCGAGGTGCTGGCCGCGGCGAGTATCCCGACGAGCGTCATCCCTGGTGAGTCCACCGTCGGCGGGGGTTCGCTCCCCGGCGAGACGCTGCCGACCGCGCTGGTCGCGCTGGCTGTGCCCTCGCCCGACGGAGTGGCCGCGCGGCTGCGGGCGGGCGATCCGCCTGTCGTCGCCCGCATCGCCGGTGACAAACTCCTCCTTGACCCGCGCACCGTCCTGCCGGACGAAGATGATATGCTGTTGGAAGTGCTCTCCAGAGTCCGTTAATCCGCTATTTCCGCTTAGAGGACGCGTATGGCAAAGGCACATATTGATAAGACGCTGACCGCCCTTGCCGGTGAGTTCTTAGTGGCAGGCCACCTTTGTCTGAGGGGTTATGTGGCATCTTTGACGCTTAAGAACTACCCAGCAGTGGACATCTTTTGCCTGAATCCCAGAAATGGAAAGCAGGTGGCAATACAAGTCAAGACGAAACGAGGCGGTACACAGTATTTTATCCCGGAAAGCATTAGCAAGGTACAAAATCCATTTGTATTTGTTTTCATTAAATCTGCTGAATCTGTGGAGTTCTTTATCGTGCCGTCCCAACAGGTTGCTAAACTGAGTATTGCCGAGCGTGATGGGTATATTAACACACACCCTCACGTGAAAAAAGAGCAACTTCTTATGCTAAACGTTAAGACCCTCGCGCCGTTCAAAGACCGCTGGGAACTTCTGGGCCTTGAGTGATGCCTAAATGCACACATTGACATTCGCAGGCCGCGCCATCTACACCGGGCGCGCCGCGGGCGAAGCCCTGGTCTCGCCTGCGCCCATTGGCTTCCTGGGCGGCGTGGACCCGGAAACAGGAACCGTCATTGAGCCCGGCCATCCCTTGCAGGGGCAGAGCGTGGCCGGGCGCGTCCTGGTCTTTCCCACCGGCAAAGGGAGCACCGTCGGCTCTTATACCATCCTGCGCCTGGCGAAGGCGGGCAAGGCCCCCGCGGCGCTGGTCAATGCCCGCAGCGAGGCCATCGTCGCCGTCGGCGCCATCATCTCCGAGATTCCGATGGTGGATTTGATTGACATAAGCCACATAGAGACCGGCGATTGGGTAGAGGTAGATGGCGAGACGGTAACGGTCGCGTGTAAGCGGTAACAGGCCCCCACCCGACGCTGACGCGCCACCCTCCCCCGTGAAACGGGGGAGGGACGGGGTGGGGGCTCACATGAAATCCCCATGTCCGAACTCATCTTCCTCAAACTCGGCGGCTCTCTCATCACCGATAAGACGCGGGAGGCAACGCCTCGCCCCGACGTCCTCTCGCGCCTGGCAGGCGAGATCGCCCAGGCGCGCGCGGCGCGGCCCGACCTGCGCCTCCTCTTAGGTCACGGCAGCGGCTCCTTCGGCCACGTCGCCGGGCGGCGATATGGCACGCGCGCCGGCGTGCGCGATGCCCGTGGCTGGCACGGGTTCGCCGAGACCGCCGCTGCAGCCGCCCGCCTGAACCGCCTGGTGACCGATGCGCTCCTGGCAGCAAACGTCCCGGCCTGGTCGCTGCAACCTTCTGCCTCGGCCCGCTGCCGCGATGGGGAATTGCGGGAATTGGATGTGCGTCCCATCTCGGAAGCGTTGGCACAGGGGCTCGTGCCGCTCGTCTATGGCGACGTGGCTTTGGATGACGTGCGCGGGGGGACCATCATCTCCACCGAGGAGATCTTCGCCTGGCTCGCGCCGCGTCTGCACCCTGCGCGCATCATCCTCCTGGGCGTCGTGGACGGTGTCTATTCCTCTGACCCGCTGCGCGACCCCGCCGCGCAACGCTGGCCGCGCCTGACCCCCGCCGATGTGGCGCAACTGGGCGGCGCGTTGGGCGGCTCCCACGGCGTGGACGTGACCGGCGGGATGCTGACGAAGGTGCGCGCGATGGCCGCGCTGGTGGAGTCGCTCCCCGGCCTGCAAGTGCGGCTGGCGTCGGGCGAAGTGGCGGGACGGTTGGCTCAAATGCTGACTGACCCCTCCTGTAATGCGGGTACGATATTGGCCGTACAAGATTGACGTTGAGCAGTCCACCACTCGTACCCCATTGCGCTACACTGGCGTCGTGCTATAATAAGTGGTATTCAGGTGGTTCCCCCATGTTCCAGCCCTAGCACACCCTCAGTATCCTGTCAAGAGGATGCCAAGCATCCAAGCATCCCGAAAAGAACATTGACCCTTGGCAAGAGTTGTGTTATAATGGCCTCAATGTCCAAAGATTCTTCTACAAGTAGCAGCGTGTTCCGCGAGCGTCTGCATGCTCTGCGCCAAGAGCGGGGCCTACGCCAGGCCGCGTTAGCCAGACTAGCAGGTGTCTCTCCCGCGCTCATCTGCCGCATGGAAGATGGGTCGCGCCGGCGTACTGCCGGGCCGGTTCTGGAACGGCTGTCGGTGGCCCTGGGCACATCCACCGACTATCTCCTGGGGCTGACCGACGACCCGCGTCCTGTCATCGCCATTGATTCCCTCTCCTTGATGGAGCGGCAGTTGATCGCCGAATTTCGCCGCCTTCCATCCGAGCCCTGGCAGCGGGCGATGGTGGAAGAGGCCCGTCGCCTGCGTGCCTTGCAAGAAGAGATCGCTTCTGCGCAAGGGGAGATGCACCCAAAGGAAGAACCGGATGAGCCCGCGCAAGCCGCGTAGGCAACGAGCGTGTAGGGGCGATCAGTTGAATGCCCCTACAAAGCCGCTCCTACATCGCTACGATTGGACGCTGGAATTTGCCAGAACGGTGCATCACCTGCGCCCGTCACAGCAGATCGCGCTTCTGGATAATATGCGCGCGGCGCGGGCGCAGCAGAACGCTGACCCTGCGGCCCAGCGTGTTATCTGGATAGAAGACGAACGCGGCAGTCGCCGCCCCTATACGCCCGCGGATGATATTGAGTAAATGCACCACGGAGACACGGAGAGCACGGAGCTAAAACGTGAATAAACGCTCTCCGTGTTTTCTGCCCGCCCAGGCTCCGCCTCGTCGCTTGCACCCAGTCGGCGCAAGCCGACAGGCGGGCCAGGGTGTCTCCGTGGTTTGCCTTGATAGAAATGCCTAAAGAATCCGCCCCCATGGCCTCTGACACTCTCCCTTCTGCCGATAGTCGCGAGAGAGCAGAGGCGCGTCTCGCCCGCCTCTCCGCGGCCCTAGAGGCGAGTGAGCGACGGCTGCAACGGCTAGAGGTGCTCTACAACGTGGGCCGCGCCCTGAACTCCACCCTTGATCTTTCTACCGTTCTCAACCAGACCATGGCCCTAGCCACGCAAGCGCTGGACGCTCATGGTTCCTCCCTGATGCTCCTTGACCCGGAGAAGCGCGAACTGACCTTTGAGGTCCCCCACGGCGAAGCAGCCGGCGCGCTCAAACAACTGCGCATGGGCCTGGACGAGGGGATCGCGGGTTGGGTCGCCACCCACAATGAGCCCGTTCTTCTGAACGACGTGCGGAGCGATCCCCGCCACGCAGGTCGTATTGATTCTGCTACCCGCTTCACCACCCGCTCGCTCCTCTGCGTTCCCTTGCAGGTGGGCACAGGCGGCCAGACCCGTACCATCGGCGTGCTGGAGGTCGTCAACAAGCGCGAAGGGGGCTTCACAGAGGATGATCTGGAATGGCTGCGCATCCTGGGTGGGCAGGCAGCCGTTGCGGTGGAGAACGCCCGCCTCTACGAGAACCTGCGTGCTCAGCGCGACCGTATCATCAAGGCGCAAGAAGAGGTGCGTCACGAGTTGGCGCGCAATCTGCACGATGGCGCAGCCCAGGTTCTCGGCGCGCTCATCCTGAACCTGGACAACGTGCGCCGCCTCGTCAAGGCCAGCCCGCGCAAGGTCGCGGGCGAGTTAGATTATCTGGAGAACCTAGCCCGCCAGGCGCACCAACAAGTGCGCCAACTCCTGTTTGAGTTGCGGCCCATCATCCTGGAGACGCAGGGACTCGTCCCCGCCTTGCAAGCCTATGCCCAGCAAATTCGCGCCGAGGCGCCCTTTGAAGTAAGCCTCGCCACCGAACCGATCCCGCCCATCGCGCGCGAGGCCGGGGCTATGATCTTCGCGGTTATCCAGGAGGCGGTGAACAACGCCAAGAAACATGCACAAGCCAGGTACGTATGGCTGCGACTGCGGCCCGTCAACGGCTTCATTCAGGTGGAGGTGGAAGACAACGGAGTCGGCTTTGACGTGGGTCAGACGATGGAGACCTACGACCAGCGCAGCAGCCTGGGCCTTATCAACATGCGGGAGCGGGCCACCCTCTTAGATGGGCGGCTTGACATCTACTCGCCGCGCCCCGATGGCGAGCGGGGGACGCTCGTCCGTCTGACCGTCCCCCTGGCGTGCATCTCGGTCTAACACCCAATATCAATACAGGAACATCGGTTTGCCCAGCAGGTGCTTGACGCGGGGTTTGTAGTTCTCCGTATCGTACAACTCTGCCACGTCCACTCGCTTCACGCCCTGGGTGATGGTGTCTATGGGGATGGTGGTATAGACGCCGTTCTGCAACGCGACCAACTGGCCGGCGTAGCCGCGCAACACCAGATCAACCGCCAGGTTCGCGTAGGAGATGGCGACCATGCGATCTAGCGAGTCGGGCGCGCCGGAGCGCATGAGGTAGGATAGCATCTGATAGACGATGTCCTGGCCGGTGAGCCGCTTCAAGGCTTCACCTGTAATCTGGCCGATGCCGCCCAATTTCTTGTGGCCGTAGGCGTCTTCCTGTCCGTACTCCACCACCTGCCCCCCGATCATAGAGGCTCCCTCGGAGATGACGACCATCGCGTAGTTGCTGGGGTTGCGCTTCTTGTCCTCTGCCACAAACTTCGCCAGCCGCTCCACGTCAAAAGGAACCTCGGAGATGAGCGCGCGATCTGCGTCGGAGAGGTATGCAGAGATGAGGGCCGTCTCACCGGAGTTGCGCCCAAAGAGTTCCACCACCGCGATGCGCTCGTGGGAACCGGACGGTGTCCGCAAGGCATTGATGAACTCAACGCTGCGTGTGACCGCCGTGGAGAAGCCGATGCAGTAATCGGTGCCGAAGACATCGTTATCCATCGTCTTGGGGATAGCCACCACCCGGAAGCCCTCTTTGTGCAGACGCACGGCATAAGAGAGGGTATCATCACCGCCGATGGGGATGAGGGTCTGGATGCCCAGGTAGTCAAGGACCCGCAAGATGTGCGCGGTGCAGTCAACGGTCTTCACGCCTTCCTTAAAGGGATAGGAGTCCTTTAGGAAACTCGGGATGTCGTCGGGGCGCACCTTACCGGGATTGGTGCGAGAGGTGTGGAGATGCGTGCCGCCGTAACGGTCAATGGTGCGCACGTCGGCCTTGCTGAGCGGTTGTATCCACTCTTTCTGCGCGTCCTTGTCATCGGGGTTGAAGTTCAGGAGACCGGCCCAGCCCCTGCGGATACCTACGACCTCTAAACCGCCATCAATCGCCCGATTGACGACGGTCTTAATGCCCGGATTCAGGCCGGGGACGTCGCCGCCGCCTGTCAGAATACCCAACTTCGTCATTTTTCTTGCCTCCTCGGTGTGTCCTCAATGGTTGTCCATCATATCAGAGTTGGCGACTCTGGGATATGAAGATCGTCCTAATCATCCGTCTCGCCGTAGCCCTACAATGGCGAAGAACTGCTCCCACGGGAAGGCCATCGGTGAGCCTTCGTGCAAAACCCGGTACAGAAAGCGGAGGAGCGGGAAATCCTCCGGCCTCACCAGGCCGCGCTCTATCAGGCGAGGCAGGGCTCCGCCGGCAGTTGTGATGATTTCTACGCTCTCCAACGTCTCCCCAACCATCTCCCGGCGCGCCGCGTCCAGGGTGAGGCCACGGCCCAGCAGCCGCCCCAGGCGCATCGTGCGCCCGCCCTGGACGGTGACAAACATATCGCCGACACCGGGCAACCCGGTGACGTACTCAGGAGAACTGCCGAGGAGACGAACCATCTGCACCATCTCTACCGCAGCCTGCGCGAAAAGCGCGGCGGCCAGGTTGTGCATGAACGCGTTGCCATCGGGGCCACCCGCTCGCTCCAGGAGCCCCGCCGCCAGGCCCACGCCCAATGCGTACGCGTTTTTCATGGCCGCGCAGACCTCCAAACCGACGACGTCTTTCGCCTGCCAGACGTGGTAGTAGGAAGTCTGCAAGAACGCGGCGAGACGGCCCAGCACCTCCGTCCGGCGTGAGCCGAAGACAACGGCACTGTGCCGGCGGGCGGCCAACTCCCCCGCGATGCACGGCCCACCGATGGCCGCGATGGGAACCTGGCCGCGCAGAGAAGCGGGTAATTCGTCGGCCACCACGTCGGGCAGAATGCGGAGGTCCCCCTCTGCCGTCGCTTCCAGCCCCTTCGTGACCGCCAAGACCGGCAACGCAGGCCGTAAATGAGGCCCTACGGTGCGGGCAAACCAGTGGACGCCAGGCGAACTGACGCCGCTGATCACCAGCTCAACCCCATCCAGAGCCTGCCCCAGGCCAGTAACGAAAAACGGTTTGACCGAAGCAGGCAATTGCCGCTGCAAACGGGGGTGAACGCGGGTCGCCTGGCATTGGCGGATGATGTCGTCGTCCAGGTGTGTGCCTATCAGGTGGACAGTGTGGCCGTTGTCGGCCAGGGGAAAACTGAGGGCGCTGCCCATAACGCCCGCGCCCACGATGGCTACCGTCGCCATAGATGTCTCGCTTCATGTCTGGGTTATCGTAGGAGTGTCAATAGTAAGCCAATAGTCAGGTTGGGGAACGACCTCCCACCCTCACCCCCGTCCCGTACGGCAAGTATCCCGCAAGGGAACGGTCGGCCGTTCGCCCTGGCCGTGACCAGCCGACCAGGGCACGGCACAGGGTACTCCACCCTGGGAGGGCGGAGCCCGACACAGGGAGTACCTGCGCCCACGGGACTTGCCCCTCTCCCTAAACAGGAGAGGGGGTCAGTAGCAGCCCTCTCCCGCTCTGGAGAGCGGGCTGGGTGAGGGGAGAGCCTCGCGACCAGCCGTGAACGTTCCTGAAAGGGCAGCAGAACCGCCTCACTCCGCCTTGCCGCGCCAGACCATGCCGCCGAGCGACAGCGCATACAATTGCCGGTCGCGGGCGTGCGTGGGTGACGGCAATACGGCCAATACGGGATCGCCGGGCCAGCCTTCGGCCAGCGAGTGCCAGGTGCGGCCACCATCCTGCGAGGTGAAGACGCCTTGAGTGCTGCCCGCGAAGAGTTGCAGACGGTTCTGGCGATCCAACGCAGTAGAAACCGCCAACACAGACGGGCGCTCCGCGGCCACCGGATGCGCCGTCAGTTCCAGTTCTCGCCCACGCCCCTTGGCGGCAAACTGGAGCGGGCGATACACGGCATCTCCCGAGGCGGCAAACCAAAGGCCATCCTGGGCATACAACGGCGACATAGAGAGCGACGTCCACCCTCCCTGGCAATCTAGGCCTAGCCAGCGCTGCCAGGTCCCTCGCTTGTCACGCTGCCACACATCCAACGCCTTGTCTTCGGGCCGCACCGCCGCGACCAGGACGTGTCCATCGGTGGCATAGGCGGGAGAGAGCGCGAGGGCCGTGATGGTGCGCAACTCCTGGGGCACAGGCATCACGTGCCAGGTCTGACCCCGGTCTGCCGAGACAAAAACGCCCAACTCTGACGCTCCGATTAGCACCGCGCCGTCGTTAGCGAAGCCAGGCGATAACGCTACCGCCTGGGCAGGCATGTCGCTCACCATCTCCCAGTTTCGCCCGCGATTGCTACTGCGATAGACACCATCGGATAGAGCCGCGTACAAAGTGTCATCTCGCGCGAAGGCGGGAGAGATGGCAAAGGCGGCCACGTCCAGAGAGGGGAGGCCCTCTGTCGCCTCAAACCAACTTTGGCCGCCGTCCTCTGAACAAGCCACGCCCTCGCCCGGCCCAAAGACGAAAAGGGTCCCATCCTGCGCCAGCGTCGGCGATAAGGCAAGCCCGGAGAACGCGCGTACCGCCAGACCCGCGTTAGCCGGCTCCCATCTATTGAGCTTCCCACCGCTGCGCCAGACGCCATCTTGCGCCAACCCCACGAAAGTAGCGGAAGGCGATACCGCCA
>JADYZS010000195.1 GCA_020853075.1 Anaerolineae bacterium
ACGAGCGACACCATGCCCGAAGCCAGCAAGAAACGGGCTAGCAACTTCAAGTCGGCCAACGGCGCGCCCATGACGGTCGCCGCGAAAGCGAGCGCAAGAATAAACGCGAGGGCCAGGCCGAACAGCGGTACCGGCCAACCCTGCCACCATCTTCCTTTGGACATCTTTTCAGCCTTCCTCAAAGCGATACCCCACGCCCCACACGGTGACGATCCAGCGCGGTTGAGCCGGGTCCGGCTCAACCTTCTCCCGCAGGCGACGGACGTGCACCGTCACCGTGCTAGCGTCCCCGTAGAAGTCGTAGCCCCAGACGTGATCCAGCAACTGCTCGCGGTTGAAGACCTGGCCGGGGTGGCGCGCCAGGAAATACAAGAGGTCAAACTCTTTGACCGTGAGGTCCACCTGTCGCCCGGCCACCGTCACCGTGCGCCGCTTGGGATCAATCAGCAAAGAACCGAATTCCAACGTAGGGCCGGTGTCCACCCCGGTGGATTCTGCCTGGGTGCGGCGAAGCACCGCTTTGACGCGGGCAACCAATTCTCGCGGGCTGAACGGCTTGGCAACGTAGTCGTCCGCGCCCAATTCCAGGCCCACCACGCGGTCGGTCTCTTCTCCTTTGGCCGTCAGCATAATGATCGGGATGCCTGCACCGCTTGCCGATGCGCGCAGGCGACGGCATACCTCTAACCCATCCAGACGGGGCAGCATGATGTCCAGGATAATGAGATCAGGAGTATCGCGTTGCGTCGCGACCAGCGCAGCCGCGCCATCGGTCACGGTGGCGACCTCGTACCCCTCGCGCCGCAGGTAGAGTTCTACCACCTCGCGGATGTTGGGGGCATCATCCACCACCAGGATTTTCTGTTTCTTTGCCATGTTCCTCACTGAAAGCAAGGGCAGGTAGGTCAGCGGATTGTACGTCGCAAGCAATCCGCTAATACCCATCGTAGCGCGAGACTCTTACAAGGTTCTTACCATCCTATTGCCAACCGTTACGCAGCGCAAGCCCGGACAAGCCGCTTGCTACAATTATTGTAGCATTGAGGCAATCCAGGGTCAAATGCTGAAGAACCTGCTTTGACAAGGAATTTGAAAGATGATATACTCGCGTTGGTACATTGTACACTTATCATAGGATACCCATGAAATTCGGCGTCTATCTCAACCAATTCCTCCACAAGCCCGACCAATCGGTCTTCGGCGAGATCGTGGAGCAGGCTCAGTACATGGAGGAGTTGGGCTATGACCTCATTGGTTTCGGCGAGCGCCACGTTCATCCCTCCGGCATCCACGAGATCTTGACCACTATGGCGGCTATGGTGACCGCCACCCGCCGCGTGGGCATCTGCTCCGCCGGCTTCATTCTGCCCATCTACGATCCCGTCTTCCTGGCCGAGGCCGCGGCCAACCTGGACGTTATCTCCGGTGGGCGACTTCTCTTCGGCGTCGTGCAGGGGTATCGCCCGGAGGAATTAGCCATGTTCAACGTGCGCCCGGCGGAACGGCCTGGGCGCACCGAAGAGTCTCTGGAGATCATCAAACGCCTCTGGGCCGGAGAGACAGTAACGCACCAGGGCCGCTACTATCGCACCACGGGCGCGTTCCTGTCACCCTTGCCGCTGCAAAAGCCGCGCCCGCCCATCTGGATCGGCGCGCACGCAGAGGAGGCCATCCGGCGCGCCGCGCGCATCTCTGACGGCTGGGTTGCGTCGTATAATGCCAGCATAGATGAGTTGGCCCACAAGATTGAGGTCTTTCGCCAGGCGGTGCAGGAGTACAAAACCGCTGGCGATATTGTTTTGATGCGCGACGGATTCGTGGCCGAATCGTACGCCGAGGCGCGCCGCATCTTTGAGAAACCGATTCTGGATCTCTATCGCGGCTATGCCGAATGGAAGCGCGACTCGCCCGATGCCTACAAGTACGCCAATTTGACCTTTGAGGCGTTTGAACATCGCCTCGTCTTCGGCGATCCCGCTGCCTGCCGCCGCGCGGTTCAGCGATATGCCGATCTGGGTGTGGGGACGCTGATCCTGCGTTTCCAGCCGGCCGGCCTCAGCCATCCCGACACGATGCGCTGCCTTCGTCTCTTCGCCGAGGAAGTCATCATACCGCTACGGGCAGCAGTGCCCGTCCGCGCCTGATCCGGAGGAACCCCTGTCATGCTACGCGTCGGCATCGTGGGCGTGGATAGCACTCATACGCGAGCCAATGCCTCTATACTAAATGGCGGCCAGATAGGCGACGCGCGCTGCGTGGCCCTGTGGGGTCACGATAGGAGCATCGCGGCGGGGCTGGCAAGGGAGTTGGGCATTGACCAGGTGGTGGACCGGCCGGAACAACTCTTGAGCCTGGTGGATGCCGTGATGATCTGTGATCGTTACGGCGAAGCCCATTATGCCCACGCGCGCCCCTTCGTAGAGGTCGGCTGTCCCATCTACATAGACAAGCCGATGACGGATCGGCTAGACGAGGCGCAGGCTCTAGTGAGGATCGCAAAGGAGCGCGGCACTCGGCTCATGTCCGGCTCATCCTTGCGCTTTGCCCCCGTCGTTCTCTCGCTCAAGGAGAGGCTACCGGCGCTGGGACCTTTGCGCAGCATCGTCCTCACCGGCCCTGCCGAGGGCGCTTTTCCCGACCCGCGTGCCCGCCTCCTCCCCTTCTACGGCATCCACCTGACCGAGTTGATGCAGGCCATCATGGGGCAAGGCGTTGCCTGGGTGCAAAGCAGCGGCAAAGGCCGCAACGAGGTGGCGGCGGTTGCCTACCGTGATGGGCGCATGGCGATCTTGAACCTTCTGCGGGATTGGAAGGTAGGCTATCACCTGGCGGTCTTCGGGCAGGACGGGGGAGACGAAGCCCAGTTCACGACCAACGATTACCAGGTGGCGTATCTGGGTCAAATGCAGGCGTTCCTGGACATGGCGCGCACGGGCGCAGAACCGATCCCGACCGACAGTACCTTAGAAGCGTTAGAGACTATCCTCGCGGTGGATCGCTCCGGCCAGAGCGGGGAAATCGTCCATCTTACCGGAGCGTAACACCACTTTCTTGATAAGGAGTCTAACATGCCGATCAGACTAGGTCTTCCAGAGCTCATCATTCTGTTGGTGATCGTGATTCTGATCTTTGGCGCCGGTCGCCTGGCCGAATTAGGTGGCGCGTTAGGCAAGACCGTGCGCGAGTTCCGGAGCGCGACCAAAGAGGATGAGAAGGCAGAAGAAACAGCGCCCGCCGAAGCGAAAAAATAGTCTTCACCGCCTTTCCCGTTGTAACGGCGTGGCCTGGCCTGAGGCGACGCACCGTTTGGTGCGTCGTTTCTTTTCGGCGCGCCCGGCGCTGTGCTATAATCGGGCCATTACCTTCGCGCCCTGTCGCACAAAGAGAGAGGAACCATGCCTTATCCGGCCATTTCGTTGGCAGGAATACGCACATACCATTTGGGAGAGCGCCGTAACCTGGTGAAATTGTCCGACCTGGTACAGCCGGACACTCCCCCTCCTCCCTTTAACAACCCCGAACTGGCCGAGGTAGCCGGGCGCATCATCGCCGCCCGCCGCGCCGGTCGCCCCGTCCTATGGATGATCGGTGCCCACGTGGTCAAAAACGGCCTCTCGCTCCTCCTCATAGACCTGGTGCGCCGCGATATTGTGAACCACATCGCCACCAACGGCGCAGGTTCCATCCACGATTTTGAGATAGCCCTCATCGGCGAGACGAGCGAAGACGTCGCCCGCAGCATTGAGGATGGGACCTTCGGCATGGCCGAGGAGACCGGCGATCTCATGAATCGGGTCATCCAGGCGGGCGGGCGAGATGGCCTGGGCATCGGCGAGTCATTGGGCCGCTTCATCGCCGAGGACGAGCGGTTCCGCTTCCGGGAATACAGCCTCCTGTACAACTGCTATCGCCAGCACGTCCCTTTCACGGTGCACGCTACCATCGGGACAGACATCATCCACCAGCACCCGCAGGTGGACTTCGGCGCGCTGGGCTGGGGCAGCGGCCAGGACTTCAAGATATATGCCCACACGGTCAGCCGGTTGGAGGGTGGCGTCTTTTGCAACTTCGGTTCCGCCGTCACCGGCCCCGAAGTCTTTCTGAAGGCGCTCTCCATCGCCCGCAACCTGGGCCACGTGGTGGAGCACATCACCGCCGCCAACTTTGACCTGATCGCGCTGGGCGACTACCACAAGCCGGTGGGGATGAATGAGTACGACTACTATTATCGCCCGCGCAAAAACATCGTCAATCGCCCCACTTCCCTCGGTGGCAAAGGGTTTCACATCACTGGCGACCACCAGGCCACTATCCCCAACCTGCACCGCCGCCTGATAGATGCCTTAGGCGTGGAGTTTCCACCTCGCGGACCGTCCTCCGCCATGACAAACGACGCGGCGCCCCTGCCGCCTGCCATCGCCCGCGTGGTGGAGGAGTTGATTGCCCAGCACCCGGAACTGACGGCCATAACCGGCGACCTGGCCCGCGCCTACCGGATGCTGGTGGCATCCTTTGCGGCAGGCGGGACGCTCTTTCTGGGCGGCAACGGCGGCAGTTTCGCGGATGCGCTCCACATCTCCGGTGAACTCTTGAAGTCTTTCCGCATCCCGCGTCCCCTGCCGGAAAACGTGCGCCGCCGTTTCGCCTCATTACCCGATGGCGAACGGCTGGCCGCGCACCTGGAACAGGGATTGCGCGCCGTCGTTCTGGGGGCGAATTCCTCCCTTGCCAGCGCGGTACACAACGACAACCCGGTTGCCAACATCAACTATGCCCAAGAACTCTGCGCCCTGGCGCGGCCTGGCGACGTTCTCCTGGGCATCAGCACCAGCGGCCACGCGGAAAACCTGAGCCTGGCCGCGCAGACGGCGCGTGGGCTGGGGGTAAAGGTCATCGCCTTGACCGGCGAAGGCGGCGGCAAGATCGCACCCCTGGCCGACGTGGTGATCCGCGCGCCTGCCCGCGCCACGCCCGGCGTGCAGGAACTGCACCAGCCGATATACCATGCCCTCTGTACTATGTTGGACGTCCATTTCTTTGGTATTTAGACCTCTCTCAACCCCCTTCCCCCTTCTCTCCCCCAGTGGGGCTGACAAGGGTAGGTATTTTTGTGAGTGACCTACTGCGAGAGTTTGATCGCCCCTCACCCTACCCTCTCCCCGGAGGGGAGAGGGTTTAGGCCTTCTCCCCTCTCCCGCTTGCGGGAGAGGGGCCGGGGGTGAGGGGTAAAGGTACTCCTACGGTCGCTCACTTATGGGAATACCTACCCTTGTGAGGGGAGAGAAGGGGGCCAGAGGAGGATAAGAGAGGTTAGGGACCGCGCTTCAATTCAGGGGAGGCTCCCATGCCACTCTTATCGCGCGCTCGCTTAGAGGAATTGTTACGCGCCTTTCCGACGATGGGCGTTGCCGTCGTCGGCGACTACGCGCTGGACGCCTATTGGGTGGCCGACATGACCCGCTCGGAACTCTCGCGTGAGACGCCGCGCTTTCCTTT
Source organism: Anaerolineae bacterium (assembly GCA_020853075.1). Lineage (GTDB taxonomy): Bacteria > Chloroflexota > Anaerolineae > JADYZS01 > JADYZS01 > JADYZS01. Next base: position 5,497 of record JADYZS010000195.1, read on the forward strand.
GCCCGTTGTGGAAGAGACCTACTCCCCTGGAGCGGCGGGAAACGTGGCCGCGAACGTGGCGGCGCTGGGCGTCGGGCGGGTCTTCGCCATCACTGTGTTGGGAAACGACTGGCGCGGGCACATTCTACGCGAGGAACTGGCGCGGCGCGGCGCGGACGTGAGCACCTTGCTCACCGCTCCAGATCGTGTGACGTGCGCCTACGTCAAGCCGTTCCGCCGTGGCTACAACAGCGAGCAGGAAGATGCGCGCCTTGACTTTGACAACTACGCGCCCCTGGCCGCTGAGACAGAAGATCGGTTACTGGCGATGGTGGAAGGCTGTCTGCCCCACGTGGGGGCGGTAGCAGTGTGCGACCAGATGGCCCAGGGCATCCTCACCCCGCGCGTGCGCGAGGGGCTGGCGAAACTGGCCCGCGAGCACCCGGACATTTTCTTCTGCGCCGACTCCCGCTACCGCATCGGCCTTTTCAGCGACATGGTCTTGAAACCCAACGAGTTAGAGGCGGCCCGCGCCCGCCGCCCCGACCGGCAGCCGCAGGTGGTAGAGCGCGAGGAGTTGAAAGCCATCGGCCTGGAACTGGCGCGGCAGGTGCAGCGTCCCGTATATGTCACCATCGGGGCGGACGGCGCGCTTCTCTTTGACGGTGACCGCTACGAGCACCTTCCCGCGCCGCGCGCCCGGCCGCCCATAGATACGGTAGGGGCAGGCGATACCTTCATCTCGGCTCTCTGCGTGGGCCTTGCCGCGGGTGCAAGCCCGGCAGAAGCGGGCGCGTTGGCAAACCTGGCGACGGCAGTGACCATCAAGAAACTCAACATGACCGGAACCGCCTCGCCCGCCGAACTGCGCGCTAAATACGAGGAAGTGCAGGCAGAGTGATAGTAGAACAGCGCAGTTGTTATACTGGGCGGCTTGCAGCATCTTATTATATGGAATCCTGATCCTTCAAACAACGGACAACGCAGATGGAGGGACCTATGATAGATGCGCTGAGAGAAAGCCCGGTGCCGGTTGAAGCAGCAATCGGAAGCGAAACGCCGGCCATTGCCCGGCCCCGGTATCTCCTCTTCGGGGCTTTGGTGCTTGGCTTTGTCATTGAAGCGCTCCTGCACGGCCAGCCTCTGGGGACAGGCTATACCGTAGCCGCGCTGGTCGCCATCGGTGGCTCCCTTTACCTGGGACGGGGCCTCGCCGTGAGGCCCAGCCGCCCCGCGCTCGCACTCCTGGCGCTCCTGGCCTTCGTCAGCCTGATGGTCGCCGTGCGCGCCTCGCCCGCCATGCAGGCGGTGAACGTGCTGGCCGATCTGAGCCTGATCCTCCTCATCGCCGGTCTGTACATCCCCGGCGGCCTTGCCATGTTGAGCCTGGCCGACTACGCGGTCACGTTGCTGTACAGCAGTTTTGCCGCTATCGCCATGCCTTTCCTGCACCTGCTAATAGACTTGCCCAAGGCGAAACCGGAGCCGGGGGACAAACGATTGACCCCCATCGTCTATGGGTTGCTCCTCGCGATCCCTCTGCTGTTTTTGTTTGGCGCCCTCTTCGCCGCCGCCGACGCGGTCTTCGCCGCTTACCTGCGTGAACTGATTGACATTGACCTGGAAGACTTGATCGTGCGCGTCTTCTTTAGCCTTATGTTAGCCTGGCCCGCGCTCGGCCTGTTACGCCACGCGTTCACCCCCCGCCAGAGCGCCAGCGGCTTAGGGGCCATCACCTCGCCCGCCATGCTGCGGGTCGGCGGCGGCGAAGCCATCACGGTGCTTGCCCTGTTGAACGTCCTGTTCATCAGTTTCGTCGTCGTACAGGCCGTTTATCTCTTCGGCGGGGCCGACACCCTGGCCCGCGGCGGCCTGACCCATAGCGAATATGCCCGGCGCGGCTTCTTTGAGTTGGTGGCCGTTGCCGCCCTGGTGCTGAGCCTGATCCTCCTGTTGGACTGGCTGGCGAGACCTGGAGCCAGAAATACCCTGCGCATCGTCAACCTGCTGCACGGCTCGCTGGTAGTGCTGACGCTGGTGATCCTGGTCTCGGCTTTGCAGCGGATGTACCTCTACCAGCAGGAATACGGTCTGACCGAGTTGCGCTTTTACCCGACGGCGTTCATGATCTGGCTGGCCGTCGTGCTCGTCTGGCTGGTGGCTACCATGCTGGTGCGGGTTGACCCGGAAGGCGCAGACCCGCGACGGCGACGCTTCGCCTTTGGCGCGCTGGTGGCGGGGCTCGCCGTCCTTGCCGCGGTCAACCTGGTCAATCCCGACGCCTTCATTGCCCGCGTCAACATGGCGCGCGCCACCAGGGGCATCGGCAAGCCCCTGGATACCGCCTATCTGACCAACACGTTGAGCGCGGACGCGGTGCCGGTCTTGCTCTCCGGCATTGAGCGCCTCCCCGACCGCTGCAAGCAGGCAGAGTTAGCCAAAGGGTTATTGGCAGAATCCACCCGGCTGGACGACAAGGCCAAGAAACTGAACTGGCGCGGCACCGTCTGGGGGAACGTGCAGGCGCAGCGCGCCCTGGCCGCGGCGAAGCCCAGCCTGGCGCGCTATCAGGAAGCGTGCCCATCGCAATAGTTGATAGAAGATGAGCCCATTGTTCAGGAGACGACATGACCGGCGACTGGCTGCGTGTGCTCAATCCCAACGTCGTGCGAGGCCGCTTCCGCCACGCGCTCTTTGACTTTGACGGCACGATCTCCGTGATCCGCCAGGGGTGGGAAGGGATCATGGGCCCCCTGATGGTGGAGGTGATCTGCGACGGCCACGAGCCGGCGCCGGAGATAGAAGCAGAGGTGCAGGAGTACATTGACCGCTCGACCGGCATCCTGACCATTGAGCAGATGCGATGGCTAGAGGAAGCGGTGCGGCGGCACGGGCTGGCGAAGCGGGTGCGCACGGCCCGCGCCTACAAGCGCATCTACATTGAGCGGCTCTCGGTTCCGGTGCGGGAGCGGCTTGGGAGGCTGGAGCAGGGTGAAGTGACGCAGGATGGCCTGATGATGGCGGGCGCGCGCCGGTTTGTGGAGGGATTGCACGCACGAGGGTTGACCCTCTACGTGGCGAGCGGGACCGACCACAAATTCGTGGTGCAAGAGGTAGAAGCCCTCGGCATGGCGCACTTCTTCAACGGCGGCATGTACGGCTCGCGCGACAGCGGCGAGGCGTGGACGAAGGACCGGGTCATCGCCCGCATCCTGGCCGACCACGACCTGCACGGCTTGGAACTCCTGGTGGTGGGCGACGGGCCGGTGGAGATTCGCCAGGCAAAAGCGCAGGGCGCGGTGGCGTTAGGTGTAGCGACGGACGAGGTGAACCGCTCCGGCTGGAACGAGCGCAAGATCGCCCGCCTGACGAACGCGGGCGCCGATCTCCTCGCGCCCGATTTCAGCCGGTATGATGCGCTGCTGGGGTTCCTGTTTCCCGCTTAAAGGCGCCATCGGATGAAATCCGACGGCTATGGGTTCGTTAAACCCGCAGAGCGGGTTTCATGGCAGGAAGCCGTCGGTTTCTAACCGATGGCCTATTACAGCCGCTAGGTACTATTGCGTAGCCCTGCAATCGGCCATATACTGGGGTATCAGACTCCGGAGGGATGGGATGAACTGCCGGAATTGTGGCGCGCCGATGACGCTCTATCGCGAGAACGAGTACTTCTTCTGCGAGTACTGCGGCTCTTTCCATTTCCCCTCGGCATCCAGGGATGGCGTGCGGCTCCTGGGCGTGGCTCCGGGCGAGATCAAATGTCCCGCCTGCCGCGACATCCTGTTCCTCGCCTCGTTTAACGAGCGGCCTCAGGGATACCAGTGCCGGCGCTGCCAGGGGATCTTGTTGGATCGGGCAACCTTTGCCGAGGTCGTCCAGGCGCGGCGGGCGTGGGCGAGCCAGCCGCCCGACCCACCGCGGCCCGTGAATCCAAAGGCACTGAAGCGACGGCTGCGTTGTCCCCTCTGCCAGCGCACGATGGACACCTTCCTGTACTACGGCCCCGGCAACATCGTGATTGATACGTGCCATACCTGCCACGTCATCTGGTTGGACTACGGCGAGTTGGGGCGCGCCGTCAACGCCCCCGGCCGGGATCGCGGCGCGGCCCTGTTGGAGCGAGCCCGGCGGGAGGATGGCGGTCTAGCAGATGGAACCGACGGGAGCGAAAAGCGAGAAGGCGGGGGGATTGATCTCCTTGATCTGGTGAGGGTTATCTTCTCGTAACGCGAGTACCCTGTTCATCCGGCTGTAGGGTAGTATGCCGTCCACGAATAACGC
>JADYZS010000196.1 GCA_020853075.1 Anaerolineae bacterium
CCCCAGTGATCATGTTCTTGATGTAGTCAGCATGCCCAGGACAGTCCACTTTGGCGTAGTGCCGCTTCTCCGTATCTTACTCCAATTTGGAGATGGCAATCGTGACACCCCGCGCCCTCTCCTCCGGCGCATTATCAATGGAGTCAAAGGGACGAAAACTCGCCCACCCCTTCAACGCCAAAACCTTCGTGATCGCTGCCGTCAACGTCGTCTTGCCGTGATCTATGTGCCCTATCGTCCCCACGTTCACGTGCGGCTTCGTCCGCGCAAATACTGCCTTCGCCATATCTGCTTCTCCTTTCGGCTGTTACGCCGATGGTGGATAACCGATTATTATGCCCGCCTATGGCGGTGAAAGACAGAGGAACCCAAGCGCAGCACCGACACCACTGACGCTGCCCTCGCGTTCCTCTGCGTTGGTGACGGCTGTGACCTCCCAGGGAGCCTGACGATGCCTCGCCGTGGCGAGGTGGTTTCAGGATGCCCTGCGAGCGCTGCACGCCGCTGGCTACCTTAGCGCGCGGCGCAAACCTTACTATTATATTGAGAAGTTATAATTTGGCAAATTTTGCCAGGTCGCTCAAATACTGCCCATTTTTCAAGCGTTAAAAAGGTTCCAGGCCATTCTACCTGCGCTTGCCCATGACGATCTCTTCCGTCAGCGCTTCACTCACAGGCTCGTAGCGGTCAAACTCCATGGTGAAGGTGCCACGACCTTCGGTAGCCGAACGCAAGTCGGTCGCATAGCCAAACATCTGAGCCAGGGGCACGGTGGACAGCACTGCCTGCACCCCCTTACCGTGGGGCTCTAAGCCCTGGATCTGCCCCCGGCGCGCCGTTAAATCGCCGATGATGTTGCCCGTGAACTGCTCAGGCGCAACGACCTCCACCTTCATCACCGGCTCCAGGAGGACCGGATTCGCCTTCTCCGCGCCCTCTCGCAGGGCCATGGAGCCCGCGATCTTGAAGGCCATCTCAGACGACTCTACCTCGTGGTAACTGCCATCCACAAGGCTCACCTGCAAATCCACCAGGGGATAGCCTGCCAGGACACCGTTCTCCATCGCCTCGCGCACACCCTGCTCCACAGCAGGGATGAACTCTTTCGGCACTGACCCGCCCACTACGGCATTTTCAAACACGAAGCCCCCCCCCTTGGGCAATGGCTCCAGTTGCAGCCACACGTCGCCATACTGCCCGCGTCCACCCGTCTGGCGCACAAACCGTCCCTGTACCCGCACTGGCTTCGTGATAGTCTCCCGGTAAGCCACCATAGGCCGCCCGACGTTGGCGCTGACCCGAAACTCGCGCAACATGCGCTCTACCAACACTTCCAGGTGAAGTTCGCCCATGCCGTAGATGAGCGTTTGCCCGGTTTGCTCGTCCGAATGGACACGGAACGTTGGGTCCTCTTCTGCCAGGCGGCTCAATGTCTCGCTCAATTTATCCTGGTCGGCTTTCGTGCGCGGCTCAATAGCCACCATGATAACCGGCTCCGGGAAGGTGATGGACTCCAAGAGAACAGGAGCACTGGGCGTTACCAGCGTTTCGCCAGTGAGGGTGCTTTTCAAGCCTAACACGGCGCAGATGTCTCCGGCATAGGCCGCGCTCAGTTCTTCCCGTTGGTTGGCCCGCATCCGCACCAGGCGACCCACTCGCTCCTTACGGTTCTTGTTCACGTTGAGCATTGCTGCGCCGTTGGTCATCGTGCCGGAGTAGATGCGCAGGAAGGCCAAACGTCCCATGTAGGGGTCGGTCTGAATCTTAAAGACCAGGGCAGCCAGCGGCCCGTCAGGGTCCGGCCTGCGTTCCTCTTCTTTTTGCGTATAGGGGTTAATGCCTTTGATGGGGGGGATGTCTTCCGGCGAGGGAAGATAATCCACGATAGCATCCAGCAACAGTTGCACGCCCCTGTTGCGGAGCGCCGAACCACAAAGGACAGGGACGAGCCTGCCGGCGATGGTAGCCCGGCGCAGGGCAGCGCGCAATTCATCCGTACCGATGGCCTCGCCTTCCAGATATTTCTCCATCAAAACGTCGTCTGTTTCGGCGACGGCTTCCACCAGCCGCTCCCGGTGTAGGGTAGCCTCTGCCTGTAAATCGGGGGGGATTGGGCGCTGCTCTGGCTTTTGCCCCATTTCGTCTGTGAAGTACCAGGTACACTCCTCAAGGAGGTCCACCATGCCCCGGAAATTATCTTCTTGGCCTATGGGAATCTGGACGGGAAGAGGCTGTGCGGCCAGTCGCTCTCGGATAGTCTCTACGGTGCGCCAGAAGTCGGCGCCGATGCGGTCCATCTTGTTGACGAAGCAAATGCGCGGGACGCCATAGCGGTCGGCCTGCCGCCAGACGGTCTCCGACTGAGGTTCTACGCCCGCCACAGCATCAAAGACGACCACGCCGCCATCCAGGACGCGCAGCGAACGCTGCACTTCTGCGGTGAAATCTATGTGGCCGGGGGTATCAATGAGGTTAATCTGGTGGTCGTGCCAGGAACTGGTGATAGCGGCAGCGGTGATGGTGATGCCGCGCTCTCGTTCCTGTTCCATCCAGTCGGTAACGGTGGTTCCCTCATCCACGTTGCCGAGGCGGTAGGTGCGCCCGGTGTAGAAGAGGATGCGTTCGGTGGTTGTCGTCTTACCGGCATCTATGTGCGCGATGATGCCGATGTTGCGCAAACGCTCCAGGGGTACTTCACGAGGCATGGGTAACTCCAGGTAACGAGCACGGAATACGGCGACCAGGGGCACTAGCCGCCGTATTCCAGTCGCCAGTCACCCCGTCACCCGCCCACTCCACTACCAACGATAGTGGGCAAAGGCGCGGTTGGCTTCCGCCATCTTGTGGGTATCTTCTTTCTTCTTAACAGTGTTGCCTACTCCCTGGGCAGTGTCCATCAATTCGCCGGCCAACTTCTCGGCCATGCTCTTGCCAGAGCGCTTGCGCGCGTTCTGGATGAGCCAGCGGATTGCCAGGGCGAGGCGGCGATCACCTTCTATCTCAACGGGAACCTGATAAGTCGCGCCACCAACACGCCGAGGCTTGACTTCCAGCACAGGCGTGGCGTTCTGAATGGCCTGCTCAAAGACCTCCACCGGAGGGCGTTTCATCTTATCTTCAATGAGAGTCAGGCTATCATAGACGACCCGTTCGGCAGTGCTTTTCTTGCCACTCATCATAATCCGGTTTATGAAGCGGCTGAGCAGCCTATTCCCATATTTGGCATCGGGCAGGATCTGCCGTCGCGGGGCACGGTTCCTTCGGGACATTTCAACTCCTCACAAGTGCTACTCGCAGAGGCGTCCTGACGGACGCCTCTGCCTCTTTTCACACACGGCCCTATTTCGGCCTCTTGGCCCCATAGAGCGAACGGCCACGGCGACGTTTCTCAACGCCGGTAGAATCCAGCGCGCCGCGCACGATGTGGTAGCGCACGCCGGGCAAATCCTTGACGCGGCCACCACGCACCAGTACAACAGAGTGTTCCTGCAAGGTATGCCCCTCGCCGGGGATGTAGGCCGTCACCTCAACCCCGTTGCTCAGCCGCACGCGGGCGATTTTGCGCAATGCCGAGTTCGGCTTCTTGGGCGTCGTCGTCCTGACTTGAGTGCAGACGCCTCTCTTTTGAGGCGAACCCTTGCGGCGACGCACGCTGCGGCTCTTGATGGTGTTAAATGAGAAGCGCAAGGCGGGCGACTTCTCCTTCTTGGAGATAGGCTTACGTCCCTTGCGCACGAGCTGGTTTATGGTCGGCAAAGCGTTCCTCCCTCAAGAATCCAACGCGGCAGAGACGCCACACGCGCTTGCGTGCATAATCTGCGCGCACGAATGTACAGTCTAACATAAGAGAGCGAGATGGTCAAATTACGTGGCCTCCGCCTCAATCTCATCACCGGAGCCATCGCCGCCGAGAGATAGGAGCGATTGGAGTCCCATCGGCGCGGCAGTGACTTCGCCCGCGGCCAGGCGGCGCTGGCGCTCCTCAAAGCCCGTGCCCACCGGAATCAGTTTGCCGATGATGACGTTCTCTTTGAGACCGCGCAGGTCGTCGCGAGAACCGCGCACAGCCGCCTCGGTCAGCACGCGCGTCGTCTCCTGGAACGAGGCCGCAGCCAGGAAGCTCTCGGTGTTCAGGGATGCCTTCGTGACACCTAACAGGATCGTCTCGCCGCGGGCCGGCGTCTTGCCCTGTTCCACCAGGCGGCGGTTCACCTCGTCAAAGACGAAGCGATCCGCCAATTCGCCCGGCAGGAAGTCGCTATCGCCGGTACGGAGAACGCGCACCTTGCGTACCATCTGGCGGACAACGAGCTCAATGTGCTTATCGTGGATGTTCACACCCTGAGAGCGATAGACCTTCTGGATTTCCTCCAAGATGTATTGCTGCAAAGCATCACGGCCCTGGATGCGCAACACCTCTTTAGGGTCTTTGGGACCTTCAGTCAACTGGTCGCCCGCACGCACGCGGTCTCCCTTGATGACGCGCAGCCGGGCTGAAGCCGGTATCTCTTGCTCCCATTCGGTGCGGTCTTCGCGCCGGATGAAGGCGGCCAATCTCCCATCCGCCTCCTCTTCGTAGAAGACCTTACCATCCATGCCCGCCACAGTTTCTTCTCCATTCGGGCCGGTTGCGATTACCGTGTCCTCCTGCACGCGATCCTCCGAGGCCAGGGTGGGCGTCCAGCCTTCTTCTAGCGGATACCCCTTGGCCACGACGCGGGCATCGGACACCTTGATCTTGCGGGTTTCACCTTCCCAATAGATATCCACTTCGCCGTCTATCTCGCTGATAACGGCCTTCCCTTTAGGTTCGCGAGCCTCAAACAACTCTTCCACGCGGGGCAAGCCCTGGGTAATGTCCTCTGTCCCGGCCACGCCGCCGGTATGGAAGGTGCGCAACGTCAACTGCGTGCCGGGCTCACCGATAGATTGGGCCGCGATGATGCCTACCGCCTCGCCCACTCTCACAAAACCGCCGCGAGCAAGGTCGCGTCCATAGCACTTGATGCAAAGGCCAAAGCGGGTCGTGCAGGTGAGGGGCGAGCGCACAAAGACCCTCTGAACCCCTGCCCGTTCCAACATGGCGATAGTCGCTTCGTCCAGGAGCTGATCCCGCTCAACCAGTATCTCGCCCGTCTCGGGATGCGCGACGGGAGCCGAGACCAGGCGACCGACAATCCGTTCCGCAAAGGTCTCGCCCAACTCGCCCGGTGGGCGCGACTCTATCCAGACCCCGCTTGGGCTGCCGCAGTCTTCTTCAGAGATGATCACGTCCTGGGCTACGTCCACCAGGCGACGCGTCAGGTAGCCCGCATCCGCGGTGCGCAGTGCCGTGTCGGCCAGGCCCTTACGCGCGCCGTGGGTGCTTAGGAAGTACTCCAGGGCGGTCAACCCCTCGCGGAAGTTGGAACGCACCGGCAGATCTATGATGCGGCCAGAGGGATCAGCCATGAGGCCACGCATACCTGCCAACTGGCTGATGGGGTTGATACCCCCCTTGGTTGCGCCAGACTTAGCCATCGCGCCGATTCCCTCTATATCGCTCAGAAGCTTCTTGACCTCCTGGGTGATCTCTTCCTTGGCGCGGTTCCACAACTGCACGACCTGATCCGATTTCTCCTGTTCGGTGATGAGGCCACGCCGGTACTGTTGTTCCACCTTCTCTACCTGCTGGGTAGCCTCATCCAAGATGCGCTTCTTCGCCTCTGGCACGTTGATGTCTGATACGGCGATGGTCATGCCACTCCTCGTGGCATAGGTGAATCCGATCTCTTTGATCTTATCCACCAGATCGGCGGTACGTTCCTGGCCCAGGCGGGAATAACATTCGGCCACCACCTTATTGACCGCGCCTTTATCCATGAGAACGTCTGTCACGCCCTTGACGAATTGCAATTCCTCAGGCAAGATCATGTTGAACAGGACGCGGCCAACGGTAGTGGCAAGAAGCGGACTGCGCGCCACTCGGTCAAGAGGAATGCTCTGGGCAGCAAATCGCTCCCGCAGTTCCTCGGCTGCTTTCTTGCCGAAGCCCTTGATGCCGGTCAGTTCACCGCCATCGCGCGCCATGCGGTGCAGAACGGCACCAGCCGTCGCCAGCCCGGCCTCGGCCAAAGTACCACGCACTCGCTCGCTCAGGCCAATGTCGGCCAGAGCGCGTTTCTCGTACCAGGGTGTCCAACGCACCTGGATGCGCGCTTGCAGATCTACAACGCCGAGATCGTAGGCCAGTTTGACCTCATCAAAATCGGCGAAAATCTTACCCTCGCCTTTGGCGCCTGGCTTCTCTACTGTCAGATAATAACATCCCAACACCATGTCTTTTGAGGGGCCTACAATCGGCTCACCGCTGGCTGGCTTCAACAAGTTGATGGTGCTCAACATGAAGCGCCGCGCCTCGTGCACAGCGCTATCCGACAGCGGCACGTGCACCGCCATTTGGTCACCGTCAAAGTCGGCGTTGAAGGCCGAACAGACCAGCGGGTGAATCTGAATGGCGTTGCCTTCTATGAGAACGACCTCAAAAGCCTGGATGCCGAGGCGGTGCAGTGTCGGCGCACGGTTGAGGAGCACCAACCGTTCCTTGGTGATCTCCTCCAGTACATCCCAGACCTCCGGGCTTAGGCGATCCACCAGGCGCTTGGCCGATTTGATATTATGCGCGTAGTTGTATTCCACCAGGCGGCGCATAACGAAGGGACGGAAGAGTTCCAGAGCCATGCGCTTTGGCAGGCCACACTGGTTCAGTTTCAGGTCGGGGCCGATGACGATGACCGAGCGACCAGAGTAATCCACGCGCTTGCCAAGCAAGTTGCGGCGGAAGCGGCCCTGCTTCCCCTTGAGCATATCAGACAGGCTCTTGAGTTTGCGCTTGCCAGAGCGAGAGACCGCGCGGCCACGTCGCCCGTTGTCAATGAGCGAATCAACCGCCTCTTGCAGCATCCGTTTCTCGTTGCGCACGATCACGTCGGGCGCGCCGAGTTCCAGAAGGCGGCGCAGACGGTTGTTGCGATTGATGACACGGCGATAGAGGTCGTTGAGATCGGAAGTGGCGAAACGCCCGCCGTCCAGTTGCACCATCGGACGCAGGTCAGGCGGGATAACAGGGAGTACCGTCAGAATCATCCACTCTGGCCGGTTCCCCGACTTTCGGAACGCTTCTACCACTCGCAGTTGTTTGGCTGCCTTCTTGCGACGCTGCTTGCTGCGAGAGGTACGAATCTCCATCCGCAATTCTTTAGACTTCTTTTGCAGATCAATGTCTTCCACGATGGCACGGATGGCTTCTGCACCCATACCGGCAGAGAAGACGTTGCCCCAGCGGTCGGAGAGTTCACGATACCGGCTTTCGGTCAGGAGTTGCTTGGATTCCAGCAGGCGCAACTCCGCCATCGCCTTCTCGTGCTCTTCGCGCATCTGGTTCTTCTGGCGTTCTAACTCCGCGCGCAATTGCTCTATCTGATCCTCCGGAGCCAGGCGCGCGTGCTCTCGCTGGATGCCGTATTGCATCCGCAATTCGCTCTGCTCGTCTCGGGTTGTCGCTTCAATCTCGCTCAGGCGTGTGCCGGTGGAATCCTTCAGTTCATCCAGATGCTCGCGCTTGATGGTTTCGCCGGCCTCCGCCAGAGGTTCCTCGCGCCAGGGGAGGAGGATGGCTTGCTGGGTCACTGTCCCCATATTCGCGTCCAGTAGAGACTGAATCCGTTGCGCCGCTATGGTGATCTCGTCGGCGCGGGTATCACGCCGGTCCTCCATCTCTTTGACAGCGGCTTCCGCCTTCTGGTCCAGCCCGCTCAACGCTTCCTCGCGCACTACCTCCAGTTTGCCGATCTTTTCCTGATATTCCCCTTCCAGCCTACCTGTGCGGCGGGTCAGTTCGCCCTCCTGGCGAGAGAGGATGCGATTCCGCTGTTCCTCATCTACGCGGGTGATGATGTATTGGGCGAAATAAAGGACGCGCTCCAGGTTGCGAGGGGAGATGTTCAACAGAAGGCCCAGGCGGCTGGGCACACCCTTGACGTACCAGATGTGGCTGACAGGCGACGCGAGTTCAATGTGCCCCATCCGCTCGCGCCGCACGCGCGAGGGAACCACGTCCACGCCGCATTTTTCGCAGGTGATGCCTTTGTAACGCAGTCGTTTGTATTTACCGCAATAACATTCCCAGTCCGTGGTCGGCCCGAAGATGCGCTCGCAGAACAGACCGTCGCGTTCCGGGCGCAGAGTCCGGTAGTTGATGGTCTCCGGCTTCGTCACCTCTCCATGAGACCAGGACTTGATTTGTTCCGGTGAGGCTAAAGAAATGCGAATGGCCTTAAAATCGTTGACTTCCAAGGGAGCCCTCCCATAAATGGCATAAAACACACGACCAGAGGTAGATGGAAGGGGCTAGAGAGCGACTGGCCCTGCCAGGCTTGCCAGCATCCCCTCTCCGGCCCCTCCGCAGTTCTTATCTCCTAACCGCTCATCGGCCCGCGCAAACTCAGGCTGAAGCCGAGATTGGGCAATCGCTCTTCCGTATCTTCCTTACCGAACTGAACCGATTCGTCCTTCTCGTTGAAGACCTCCACCGCCAGACCGAGGCTCTGCAACTCTTTCACCAGGACGCGGAACGATTCGGGTACGCCGGGCGGCATGATCTCCTCACCTTTGACGATAGCCTCGTAGGTTTTCACGCGCCCGGTCACGTCATCGGATTTGACCGTCAGCATTTCCTGCAAGATGTAGGCCGCACCGTAGGCCTCCAGCGCCCAGACTTCCATCTCGCCGAAACGCTGGCCGCCGAATTGAGCCTTGCCCCCCAGGGGCTGCTGCGTGACCAGAGAGTAGGGCCCTGTAGAACGGGCATGGACTTTGTCTTCCACCAGGTGCGCCAGTTTCATCATCTGGATGACGCCGATGGTGACCGACTGGTCAAACGGCTGGCCCGACTTGCCGTCGTACAGGACCTGTTTGCCCGACGTAGGCAACGGCCATCCGCTATTACGGCTCTCTTCTTCCGCTCTCATTCGGAGGGCCCGGTCATCAAGGCCTTCCAGCGCGGCCCGGTCATCGCCTCGTCGCACTAACCACTCTCGCAGACAAACGTAGCGAGCGCGGGCCCCCGCCCTCTCACGCTCTGAGTATGGACGCTCGTCGTCTTCGTATGACACAATGAAGTCGGGGGCCTCGCCCCGACCTCGGAGCCACTCCGCCAGCACCGCCCGCCGAGCATACATCCGGTCATGCACCAGCCGCTCTTCATCGTAACCCCGTCCCTGTAACGCCGCGATGAGATAGCGGCTCCGTGCCTCATCGTCGTCTTTCACCTGTTCCTCAGGGATCTCTTGGGTGCCCACCCACTCCCACGCTTTCTCCGACGCTTCGCGCCAGGCGACGTCGGCCATCCAGGAGCGAGCCAGTTCCGCCTCTATCTCGTCCTCCCGCGCCCCGTCAAACACGGGCGACATGGCACGAAAGCCCAGACGGTCGGCAGCCCAACCGAGATGCGCCTCCAGGATCTGCCCGATGTTCATACGGGCTGGAACCCCCAGCGGGTTCAGGATAATATCTACCGGCGTGCCGTCTTCCAGGAAAGGCATGTCCTCAATAGGAACCACTTTGGAGATGACACCCTTGTTACCGTGGCGACCGGCCATCTTGTCGCCCTCGGTGATCTTACGCCGCTGCGCTACCGCAACGCGCACCATGCGCTCCACACCAGCGGGAAGGTCCGGGTGCTCGTCGCGCCCGAAGACTTTGACATCCACCACCTTGCCGTGCTCGCCGTGGGGCAGGCGCAAGGAACTATCTTTGACCTCGCGCGCCTTCTCGCCAAAGATGGCCCGCAGCAGTTTCTCCTCTGGCGTTAATTCGGTCTCGCCTTTGGGGGTGATCTTCCCCACCAGGATGTCGCCAGGCCCTACCTCTGCCCCGATGCGGACGATGCCATCTTCGTCCAAATCCTTCAGCGCATCCTCGCCCACGTTGGGGATATCCCGCGTGATCTCTTCGGGGCCCAACCTGGTATCGCGCGCCTCCACCTCGTGCTTCTCAATGTGGATAGAGGTGAAGACGTCTTCGCGCACCAGTCTCTCCGAGATGAGAACAGCGTCCTCAAAGTTGCCGCCTTCCCACGAGAGGAAGGCCACCAGCATATTTTGGCCCAGCGCCATATCGCCGCGATCCGTAGAAGAGGAATCGGCCAAGACGTCGCCGGCCTTCACCCGGTCGCCCTTGAAAACGATGGGGCGTTGATCTATGCAGGTGGACTGGTTGGAGCGGTTATACTTGCGCAGTGGATAGGTGTGTCTCGTCCCATCTTCTTCCAACACCACTATCTGGTCACCTGTGACAGAGACCACTTCACCCGCCGCGCGCGCGACGACTACCTGACCCGAATCCAGGGCAGACTGGAACTCCATGCCTGTACCGACGATAGGCGCATCGGGCCGCAGCAGCGGCACCGCCTGGCGCTGCATGTTAGAGCCCATCAGCGCGCGGTTCGCGTCGTCATGCTCCAGGAAGGGAATGAGCGCGGTGGAGACCGAGACGATCTGTTTGGGCGAGACGTCCATGTACTCCACGTTGTTCGGCGTCTGGAACAGGAATTTCTGGCTCTTGCGCACCGATACGCGCGGGTTCGTGAACTCTCGCTTCTCGTTCAGGGCAGCCGATGCCTGCGCGATGGTATAGCGGTCTTCCTCGTCGGCAGACAGGTACCGGATATCATCCGTCGCGAAGACGGCAACGGAGACACCTTTGGCTTTCTTTTCGTCGGGAAGCCCGGGAGCCAATGCTGCGATGCGTTCGGCCAGTTTCTGGTCCATCTCGGTGTTCGGTTCTGCGATGACCTCGCCGCTATCGGGATCAACCACCCGCTCAAGCAAGGTCCGGCCTCGCAGGGCACTCACTTCGTAGGGAACCGAGTTTGCCACGCGACGGTAAGGGGTCTCAATGAAGCCGAAATCGTTCACGTGACCAAAGCTGGCAAGGCTCCCAATCAGGCCGATGTTCGGGCCTTCCGGCGTCTCAATCGGGCAAATGCGTCCGTAGTGGCTGTGGTGTACGTCGCGGACGTCAAAGCCCGCGCGCTCGCGCCGCAAGCCTCCCGGCCCCAGGGCACTCAGGCGACGCTTATGGGTCAACTCGGCCAGCGGGTTCGTCTGATCCATGAATTGCGAAAGTTGCGAGCCGCCGAAGAACTCGCGCGTGGCGGCCACGACAGGCCGGATGTTGACCAAAGCCAGCGGGCTGGCCTGCTCCGGCTCGCGGATGCTCATGCGCTCGCGCACCACCCGCTCCATGCGGAGGAGGCCGATGCGTAGTTGGTTCTGGATCAGTTCGCCCACCGTTTTGACGCGCCGATTGCCCAGGTGGTCAATGTCGTCGTCATCATCTACGCCGTTGTTGATCTCAATCATCTTGCGCACAACGGCAACCAGATCTTCCGGTGTCAGAGTGCGCTGCGTCAAGGGAACATTGAGTCCCAGACGTTTATCGAGTTTGTAGCGGCCTACCTTGCCGAGATCGTAGCGGCGCGGCGAGAAAAGGAGATTCTGCAGGAAGTTTTTGGCATTATCCAGAGTGGGAGGGTCGCCAGGGCGCAGCTTCTTGTAAAATTCCAAGAGCGCCTCATCCACTGTCTTGGTGCTATCCCGCTCAATGGTGGCCGCAATGTAGGCGTGCTCGGGCATCGTGTCAACATCCTCAAACAGTTTGAGGAGTTGCTCGTTATCACCATAGCCTGCCGAGCGCAGAAGCACCGTCACAGGCAACTTGCGCTTGCGATCTACCTTGACCGAGATGATATCGCGCTTGGCGGTGTCAAGCTCCAGCCACGCACCCCGGTTCGGAATCAACTTGGCATAGCAAAGTTCACGCCCCGTGGTGCGATCTTCTTCCTTCGTGAAATAGACGCCGGGCGAGCGGATCAGCTGGCTCACGACGACGCGCTCGGCCCCGTTGATGACGAACGTGCCGTGCTCGGTCATCAACGGGAAATCGCCCATGAAGACGACCTGGTCATTGATCTCGCCCGTTTCGTGGTTGACCAGGCGCACGCGCACATTCAGCGGCGCGGCATAGGTCATGTCGCGGTCGCGGCACTCTCGCTCGGAGTACTTAGGCTCGCCGAACCAGAAGCAAAGCTCCTTCTCTGGATCGGCACACTCGGCCCTCGTCTTGCTGCCGAAGACCAGTTCCAAATTCTTGTTGAAACTGACGATAGGCGAGACTTCTTCAAATAGTTCTTTCAGGCCCTCCTCTTGGAACCAGCGAAACGATGCCAGTTGTATCTCTATGAGATTAGGAAGCGTTAGGACATCCGGTAGACGCGCGTAGGACTTGCGAGGGGCCAAACTAGCCATCCAGGTTCACTCCTTTAGTAAATAGAAAAACCCACTCCCAAGGAGATGGGCTACACCTATGTAGAGGAATGCCAGAGAGGTCGGTTCAGCATTAACGGCAATTGTTTATCATACCATATAAACCAAGCCTTGTCAAATTTTTCGAGATCGTCTTTTGCTGTCTGCCGAACAGAACGATTCCGCGCTGGCGGTGGACAAGAAAGCGCGGAACCCTGGTCTGTAACCCGGTCCCGTGCTCGGACGATTGCCTGGGCTCGGCATACGAAAGCCTGAAGACAAGACTATCAACTCTAGGGCAGGTTGGATGATGGCTACTTGAGAGAGCCCGCCGTTAGCCCTTCAATGAAACGGCGCTGGAATATAATATACACCACGATTACCGGCAAGGCAGTGATGATGATTCCAGTTATGGAGAGGGCATAGTTGGTGTAGTTTATCCCCTGGAAATTCATCAACCCTAGAGGCAAGGTGCGCAACGAGTCTTTGTTGATGAGGAGAAGCGCTTCAAGGAACTCGTTCCACGACCCCATAAAGGCGAAAATGCCCAGGGTAGAGAGGGCCGGCGTGGAGAGAGGCAGTAGTATCCTGATAAAGAACTGGAGATTGGAGCAACCGTCAATGCGCGCGGCTTGCTCCAACTCCTCCGGAAAACCGCGGAAGAACGAACGCATCATCAAGATCGCGAAGGGCAGCGAACCCGCCGCATAGGAGAGGACCAGGGCCCAGCGTGTGTCGACCAGTTTTAGTTTGTACATCATTGACAGGAGCGGACCAAGCCGCGCCGTCTCCGGGAAGGTCATCCCCAGGAAGATGAGGGTAAAGATCAGCCTGTTACCTGGGAAATTCATGCGGGCGAAGGCATACGCAGCCAGCGAGCCGACGGTCAGCACCAGGGAGACGGTGAAAATGCCGACGATGACGCTGTTGAGAAAGTAGCGATCAAAATTGGCTCCTACCCAGGCGTCCACGTAGTTCTGAAAGCGCGGAGACGTCGGTAGCGAGAGCGCGCTCTCGCGAATTTCCTTGTTAGACTTCAGCGACGTGATGATGATCCAAAACACAGGCACTAATGTAATGAGACTGGCCGAGGCAAGGAGGATGTGGATGAAAACGAAATACAGATTTCGCATCGTCCTGGCGCCGATCATGCTTTACGCTCCCTCCAACGGATGAAAGTCGTAGCCATCGTGACGATGATGATGGTGTTGATCGTCGCGGAAGCGGTAGCCCACCCCATCTCAAAGTTCCCAATGTGGCGATAGACATAGACCGAGATCACGTCGGTGGCGTAGAAGGGGCCGCCCCCCGTGAGGATAAAGATCACACCAAAGACACCCATCGCGGTCAGGATGCGGAGCGTAATCACAAAAGTGAAAACGTCGCGCAGGCTGGGCACAGTCACATAGAAGAGCTTCTGGAAGAAGTTGACCCCATCCATCGTTGCCGCGTCGTAGATCTCCGGGTCAATGGCCTGTAGGCCCGCCAGGAAGATCACCATGGAATAGCCATAAGAAGCCCAGGCATAGGCAACAAATGTGGAGAATAGAGCGATACGCGGCTCACCCAGCCACGACTGCGCCAGAAAGTCCAGGCCGATAGTTTTCAGGACCTGGTTCAGGATCCCGGCAAAGGGATGGTAAATCCACTGCCAGACGTAGGCGATGACGACGCCGGAGAAGATCGCGGGGAGAAAGAGAAGTGAGCGATAAACACTGCGCCCCCTGGGTAGTTCGGCCATCAGGACCGCCAGGAACAAGCCCGTCCACACAGGCACAATCACCGCCATCACGAGGAATTGCACGTTGTGGCCGAGCGCGTTCCAAAAGAGGGGATCGCGCAGGATATAAATATAATGCTTAAGGCCAACGAAGTCCGCGGTCGGCACGATGTTCTCCCAGCGGAAGAAACTGAAGAAGACCGTGGCGACGACAGGCCCAAAGTTGAAGACCGCATAGAGCGAGACAGCAGGGAAGATGAAGAGGTAGGGCACGATGCTGAGGCGACGCCTTCGCCTGACTGCAACAGCCCGGCGTGCAACGGGGCGCACGGCTGATTCAATCACGAAAGGCTCTCCTTGAATGCTGAGCAGGGGAAAACTCTGATACCGGTCTGCAAGAGCACCGGCTGCCGATGCTGACTATGAGGATAGACTACCCTGGTACCGTTATCTGCCGGTGCGTGGTGAAACGGCCCGCGCCCGAATCGTGGCTTGTGCGCGGGCCTCTCGTGGAGAAACACCGGTAAGATAACGCGGCTCAGACCGGCCTAACCGCTCTTCTGCTTGAGGTAATCTTCGTACGCCTTCTGCATCTCCTGCATGACCTGGGCAGGCGTGAGTTTGTCGCCCATCATGCCCTGAATCAAGGCGTTCAATTTGCCGAAAACCGCAGGCGCCAGATACGTCACCGGCCAGAAGCCCACCTCGCCGACATATTTTTGAGTCTCGGTCGCCAGGTTGGCGAGCAAGGGATCGGCGTCCTTCGGGATGGTGAACTGGATGGGCCGCACTGCTCCGGTCTCTATCAACACCTGGCCGGCAATCTCCGGCGACATCAGCCAGTTGATCAGCTCCAGAGCTGCGTCCTTGTTCTTGCTGTACTTGGCGGCAAAGAGGGAACTGCCGATACCGCCCAGGCATTTGACATCGCTTTTCGGGTCAATGGGCGGCAGGTAGAAGAAACTGGTCTTGAAGGAAGGCTTGGCATCCATGATGGACCGGAAGAAGCCGTTGCCATTCAGGGTGCCGGCGGTCTTCCCCTGGAAGAAGAGGTCGTTAGCCTGATCCTGGTCGATGCCTAACACGTCCGGGTTGGTGTAGCCGTTCTTCACGATGCTGTGGTATATGGTCATGCCATTCAGGCAGCGCTCCGACTCCGTCCACTTTCGTTTGCCGCTCAAAACGTCGGAATACTCGGTGCCTGCGCTCAGGTACATGAACTCCGAAGCCATGTAGGCAGAAGGCCAACCACCCGCGAGCCCAATGGCGTAGCCGTAATTTCCCGCCTTCTTGAACATCTCAAGACCTTGTATGTACTCATCAAAGGTCTTAGGAGGAGCCGCAGCCCCGACCTTGCCGTAGAGGTCCTGGTTGTAGAAGATGCCGACCGTCTCCACGTTGTTGGGCACCGAATAGGGCTTGCCCTCAACGATGCAATCGTCAACCAGTCGCTTGGGGATCTTTGTATTCCAGCCATACTGCTGGTAGGCATCGGTGAGATCCAGGACCTGGCCGGAGGCAACCATAGACTCCAGGGCTGCTCCCGTGTCCGTCGCCGCCACGTCGGGGCCCGTCTGGTTATCCAGCGCGACCCGCAGTTTCTGCATTCCCGCCTGCCATTCAATGCCGGCCAAAGCGGGGTCATATTGCAGATCAATGTTGGGGTGGGAGTCGTTGAACTTCTTGACAAGGGCCTCTTGGAAAGGTTGTGGCCCATCACCCAGGTTCCACGCCACGATGCGCTTCTTCTCGGCTGCCGTCGGCGACGGTTTGGTGGCCGGAGCCGCGGTGGGTTCCTTCGCCGGGGCAGGCGTACTGGTGGCGCAAGCCGTCAATGCCGTTGCCGCCACTACGACTGAAGCCGTCCCGACCGACAATCGCAGGAAGTCGCGCCGGGTCACTTTCTGCCTCTCCATCTCCGTTCTGCCTCCTGGGCCATGTGCCCAATTGCCATAGTTGAACGACGGGCAAGCCGACATCGCTACCTTGCGCGAGTATATCATACCGGCAAGGCAACGTCAAGTCGTACGGTCGTCCGGGGTGCATCTCAGGTTGGGGGCAAGTTTCTGTAGTGCCCGATAGCCCCCACCCAACCCTCCCCCGTAAAATGAACGGGGGAGGGCGAGAAGGCAGATACCCTCCCCTGCGCAGCGGGGGAGGGCAGGGAGGGGGCCTTGCGTGCCTCCCCAAGCGGCCTATTGCTCCAGTCCTGCCCCGAAA
>JADYZS010000197.1 GCA_020853075.1 Anaerolineae bacterium
GCGATTTTTGGGGCAGGATCATTGATATGCACTGCCACCCCACGACGGACGAAGAGGAGATGCAGGCCGTCCTGGAGCAGGCCAGGCGTGCGGGCATTGCCAGGATCATCTTCTCCCACCTCGGCGTCCCCATCGTCCCCCACAACCCTACCCGCACCCAGGTAGAGGAGTACAACGACTACGGTGCTCGCTTCCGGGATCGTCACGTCGGCTGGATGGATATGTACGTCTATGTCAACCCCCGCCACGGCGAGGCTGCGGTGCGGGATGTGGAGAAGGGCGTGCAGCAGCAGGGCGCGATAGGCGTCAAGATGGAATGGTGCCGGGAGCCAAATGGCAGGCTGGATGCCACCGTTGCGGTTGTCCGGCGGGCGGGCGAGTTGGGTGTGCCCTGTCTCATCCACACCTTCTTCCGCAAAGGCGGCAACCAGGAGGCCGAGGTGTCGCCGTTGGACATCGCGATGCTCGCTCGTGCCTGCCCCCACAGCAACATCATCATGGCCCACTATGGCGGCGACTGGATCAGGGCGGCGCGCACGGTGAAAGATCTCCCGAATGTTTATGGTGATACCTCCGGCTGCACCTGGCGGGGCGGGTTCACCGAGTTCGTCGTGCGCGAGGTGGGGGCGCACCGTGTCCTCTACGGTTCCGACATCCCGGTGCGCGCCTTCGGGCCGCAGATCGCAAAGGTCCTGGGGACAAGCCTCACGCGAGAAGAACAGCGCCTGCTCTTCTACGAGAATGCGCAACGGCTCTTCTACGGAAAGACGGGGGCACGGAGGCAAGCGACATGATCGTGGACTTTAATACCTACGTGGGGACCTGGTGGCCGGGCCACGAACTGGCCGACGGGCGGCCCGAGGCCGTGCGAGAGAGCCTGGCAGAAGTGGGAATAGAAGCCGCGTTCGTGTCCCTGATGGAAGCCCCCTGGTTTCGGGATCAGCAAGTGGGGAACGAACGCCTGGCGCGGCTGGTGGAGAAGGATCGCGAATTCTTTCTGCCGGTAGCCTGTCTGGATCCTACGGCGACCTTCTGGCCGGAAGACCTGGAACGCTCTGTGGCAGGCCTGGGGATGGTGGGTGTGCGGCTCTACCCGACCTACCATCATTACTACCTGGACGACGAGCCGGTGATCGCCCTGGCGCGGAAGGTCGGGCGGCGAGGGTTGCCCCTCTTCGTGACGCTGATGATGGAGGAGGACCGTTTCGCCCATCCTGCCGTGCGGGAGATACCGCTGCGGAGAAAACAGGCCGTGACCGCGACGACGCCTCCTGCCCCTGGCGCGATGGTTGTTGATGGATCGTTGAAGGAGAACCCGATCCCGCCGCTGGCCGCCCTTCTGCGTGCGGCTCCGGAGACGACGGTGGTGGTGACGATGGCGGCTGTAGAGGAAGCGTTCTCCATCCTGCGGGATCGCTCACTCTCGGCAGGGCGGGTCTATTTTGACGTGAGCCGCATGGACAAGCCAACGGTAGGGCTGGATCGTCTGGTGGGAGCGGTGGGGGCAGAGCATCTGGTCTTGGGGACCCACGCGCCCTTCCAGTATCCAACAGGCGCGGTGATGAACCTGGCGTACCGCAGTTTCGGCGATGAGGTCGGGCAACGCATCCTGGCCCGGAACTACCAGGCAAGCTCCGTGCTCAACGCGGTAATACCGGATCGGCAGCAAAGGCATAAAGCGTAAGACGTAAAGCGCAAAACGCAAAGCGCAAAACGCAAAACGTAAAGAGAGGCAAGATGGCAAACGGTCTCATCTATACGAACAGGCTGAACCTTGACCACTCCCTAGCCCTCTACCAGCGCGCCGTTGCCGTGATCCCGGGGGCTACCCAGACCCGGAGCAAGCGGCCCACCCAGTATGCCCTGGGCGCATACCCCATCTATTTGGATCATACCCAGGGTTCCCACGTTTGGGATGTGGATGGCCATGAATACATAGACTACGTTCTCGCCTGCGGGCCCATCCTCCTGGGCTACAACTACCCTGCTGTGAGCAACGCGATTCAGAAACAACTGGAACGCGGCATCATCTACGGCCAACTCTCGCCCCTGGAAGTGGAGGCCGCCGAAGCCATCGTGGAGGCCGTGCCCTGCGCCGAGATGGTGCGCTTCTTCAAGGGCGGGGCCGAGGCCAACGCGGCGGCGGTGCGGATCGCCCGCGGCTACACCGGCCGAGAAAAGGTAGCGAGCGCAGGCTATCGCGGCTGGCACGACCAATGGGCTATTGTAGAGGAAGGGACGCGACGCGGCATCCCGCAGGGGTTGCGAGATTACACGCTGCCCTTTCAGTATGGCGACCTGGCCTCGCTGGAGGGGCTTTTCGCCCAGAACCCCGGCCAGGTCGCGGCGGTGATCCTGGAACCGGCGACGGTGGACGGCGGCTCGGCAGAATTCCTGGTCGCCGTGCGCGACCTGGCTCACGCCCAGGGCGCGCTCCTGATCTACGACGAGGTGGTGACCGGCTTTCGCCTCGCGCGTGGTGGCGCCCAGGCCTATTTCAATGTGATCCCAGATCTCGCTGTCTTTGCCAAGGCGGTGGCGAACGGGATGCCGCTGGCCGTGGTGGCCGGGCGGCGCGAGGTCATGGCCTTGGCCGCAGATCTCTTCATCACTCTGACGTATGGCGATGAATCCCTCTCCCTGGCCGCGGCCGTCGCCTCGCTGTCAGAGATGCGGACAAAGGACGTGCACGGCACCCTGTGGCGTATCGGGCAGCGGCTGATGGATGGACTGGACGCGGCGGCAGAAGAGGCGGGCGTGCCGCTGAAGAGCCGGGGCCTCGCCCCGATGTCACGCCTCGCCTTAGATGGGGAGGCTGTCGCGCCGTATGGGGTTACGCCAGCGCAGGTGTGGACGTTCCTCTTGCAAGAGATGGCGCGGCGCGGGGTGCTGTGGCGTCCGGGTGGCATCAACTTCGTCACCTATTCCCATACGGAAGCAGACGTGGACTACACCGTCCGCATGGCCGGGGAAACGTTCCTGGCCCTGCGAGAGGCGTTAGACAAAGGCCAACTCCTGCAACGGACCTGGGCGGGAAAACAGGAGTCCGCGTTCAAAAGATGGTGAAATGGGCGGCGGGGAAGGCAAAACTCAAGACGTTCCTGGGTTTGCCATAGACACTACATTCCAACTAAGGAGGAACGATCACCATGTACCGGATCGGCATCATCGGCGGCGAGACCCACATCAACGAGATCACCCAGCTGCGCGGCAAGATGGTAGAGATCACTGGCGTCGCCGTACGCCCAGACCAGGTGGAGTGGGCGAAGAAGGAGTTCGGCGCGCCGGTTTATACCGATTATCGCCGTCTCCTGGACGAAAAGCCCATTGACATCGTCGCCGTCGCCAACGAGAATGACCTGAAAGCCGAGGTGATGCTGGAATCGCTCCGCCGCGGCAAGCACGCCATCGTGGACAAGCCGATGGCCCTCAAGTTGAGCGAGGTAGAGGCCATTGAGCGGCTGGCGAAGGAGAAGGGGCTGCGCGTCCTTATGCTCCTGACGATGCGGGGAAGTCCCTGGTATCGCAAGACGCGAGAAATTGTCCTGTCGGGCGCCATCGGCGCGCCTGTGCAGGTGTATGGCAAGATGCAGGTGCCGTTGAAACCAAGCGAGCGACCACCCTGGTTCCTGGATAAGTACCGCGCTGGTGGCCCGATTTTGGACCTGGCGCTGCACACCTTTGACCAGGTAGAGTGGGTGACGGGCCTCAATCTGACGGCGGTGACGGCCTACGAGGCGAACTTGAGCCATCCGGAGATGAAGAACCTGATTGACAGCGGGGCGGAACTGTTCCGCCTGGAGAATGGCGGCACGGCCTTCGTGGAGCAGAATCGGGTAGGCTTTGACTACGACTATCGCCTCTACGTGGTGGGGACGAATGGACAGGTGAACCTGCTGAACAACCGCTCCATCCGGGTGCAGACGCAAGAGGGATGGCGGGAATATGGGAAGGCCGACCTGGGCCCGACGGTATCGGTGGTAGAGGACTGGCTCAAGTCCTTCAATGGTGGTGA
>JADYZS010000198.1 GCA_020853075.1 Anaerolineae bacterium
CCTTCACTGTCCATGTCCAGTCGCCCCACGCTATACACGCGCTCAGGAACCTGGATGAGCCGGGAAAGCGTAGGCCGCCCATCCGGATCCGTGAAGGTGGAAAGATAACCGTACGGCTTATGCAACACGATGTAACGCAGTGGCTCGCCCCACGAGGGTAACGCACGGCCATCTACGGTGACGTGGTCACGAGCAGGGTCCACCTTCGTACCTAAGACGGTGACAACGTGACCGTTGACCGTCACCCGTCCGGCGAGTATCATTTCTTCCGCCGCGCGCCGGGAAGCAAGGCCGGCCTCGGCAATGACTCGCTGCAAGCGATATAGGCCCGGAGCAGCAGGGCGCTCTTCTTTGCGTGCCTCCACCGGAGTCTGACGCTGGCGGCCGGTGGCTCTCGCCTCTGTTCTCTTTCCCTTGCCGGTATAGGCACGCGCTCTCACGGTAATTCCCCTGTAACCGGCAGGTCATCCAAGATGAAAGGCCCGGCGCGAAAGCGGACGATCCCGCCCGGCGTAGCCTGTTTGCCCGTCACCAGGGTCACGATGGGTTGCAGGAGCGGCCACTGCCAGCGCGGCAGAAAGGCGTCGCTGGCTGAAGCCAATCGCAGGCGATAGACCTGACCCCGGTTATCTCGCACCCGCTCCAATGCGTTCCCCGGCAATTGCAGCGTGCGCCAGCCATAGTTGGTGTAGTAGTAATCCAGAAGGGCGCGTGCGTCGGCATAGCGATCATTGCTCCCTAGAACGACGGCCAGGGCGCGGTGGCCGTCCCGCCGCACCGTGACGACGAGACATTCCCCTGCCAGATCGGTAGTGCCTGTCTTGACACCGTCCACATCGGGATAACCGACAAGCATCTCGTTGCGGTTCACCAGGTCTCGGCCGGCCACTTTGGCTGCTGGCGTGCTCACGATCTCGGCGAAGACCGGGTTCTCCAGCGCGTAAGTCGCCAGAAACCAGAGGTCGCGCGCGCTGGTGTAGTGGTTGGGGCTATCGTGCCCGTGCGGATTCTCAAAATGGGTATCAGCCAGGCCGAGGGCTTGCGCTTTCGCGTTCATGGCCGCGACGAAGGACTCCACCGATCCGCTGATATGCTGAGCAATGACCAACGCGGCATCGTTTCCTGATGGCAGCAGAAGCCCGTATAGCAGTTCCTTCAAGGTCAGCGTCTCGCCCGGTTGTAATCCCATCAACGAGCCGTCTGCTTCCAGGTTTGCGGGCACCGTTACGCGGTCGTCCAGACGCCCCTGCTCCAGGGCCAATACCGCCGTCATGATTTTGGTCGTGCTGGCTTGCGGCAGGCGCAACGTCATCTGCCGTTCATACAGGATCGTCTTCGTGTCCACGTCCACCAGGAGCGCGGCTTTCGCGGTGGGCTTGGGTCGCTGTCCCAAGCGAGCGACGGTTGCCACCTGCGAAGGATGAAGACGCCAGCGCGGCGTCGTGCCGGAGGTGAGCACGGGCGGTGCTGCCGCCACGTTGAGGAGCACTGCCAGGAGCAAAAACCATTTGACGAAATGACGGTAGGAAGGTAAAATGCCAACCGAGAACTTACGATAGGTGGAAGTCCGATGCCCCTTTATGAGTACGTTTGTCCTGAGTGCGAGATCACTTTTGACACCCTGCGCGGCATGAGCCAGGCCGATGCTCCCATCGCCTGCCCCGAATGTACAAGTCTCAGGCCCTATCGCATTATCTCGCTCTTTGCCGCGGTCAGCCACGACACGGCAGGCACAGGCCGCATGGTAGCAGGTGGAAACGGTGGTTGTGGATCGTGCTCGTCTCATGCTTGCAGTAGTTGCTCCCACGCCCACTGATACCGCCTCACAATCCCCTCTGGCATCAGGCCGCTCGCTACAAATTCACCAGTGACGATATATAGAAGAAGGCACCTGCGCGGTGCCTTCTTTGAGTTGATGTCCTGTTGCCGCGCCGCGCCGGACCGCGCGGGCAGGCTATTTAATCCCATCAACAAAGATGTCAAAACTGCGCTCATTGTCGGACAAAACCGCCTCACCGGCCACAGGAACGACGCCCACCTCCAGCCTGTAATGTGAGCGAATCGGAATTCTGTCTAACCCTTCAAAGTGCACAATGGCAACCTCGCCGGGCGCGATCTCTTCAATGATCCGCACCCCTGTCACCGAGAAAGCGTCCGCGATAGAGTTTGAGTTGACCGACAAGTGAGCGTGTACTTCCACCCTCTTCGCCATCTGCCGACCGCTGTTTTCCACGGCTACCAAAAGTGTCAGTCTGCCGCGCTTTACTATCTCCTGGTAGTCCAGAGATGGATCAAAATCTATCCCCACAACTCCCAGGTTGCGCTCAGGCGTGGTCGCCGTAGGTTCGGCAACGACATTCAAAGTGGACGCGGGCGTCTCGGTAGCCTCTTGTTCTGTCGTATCGGTGACCTCCACAGCGCCGGCGCATCCGGTCAACACCAGAAGCGACGCAAAAAGGAACGTTACTACGAGCCCGCGTAGCAGTCCGACCAATCTCCGTGGCCTCTGAAACGGCCTTGAACTCAGCATCTGTGCAATCTCCATAGGTTCCTGGTATGATAAACCAGGCCCCCCCCTTTGTCAAATCTATGGGCGGTGCGGCGAGGCCCCACGCCCCCTACATTTAGGCATCCACGTCCATGCGCAGTAATATCTTCAAGACGCCAGGTGCGGCAGCGTCTGCAAAGGCATCCATGCCCTGGTCAAGAGGATAGACGGTATCTATCATAGATTCTACGTCCACCAAATCCTTCTCCAAAAGCGAGAGGGCGGGTGCGAAAGGGCCGCAGCGGGAACCCACTATGGTCAGTTCATCCACCACTACTTTACTCAAGTCCACAGAGAATTGTCCGTGGTAGGTGCTTTTGAGTACCAGGGTTCCACGCGGCCTCACCAACGAACGCGCCCGCTCAAAGCCCTGCGCGCTGCCGGTACACTCTATCACAACGTCGGCTCCGCCTTTCACCTCATCGTCCCTTTGATACACGGCGATACCCCGACGCCGCAACAAGGAGAGTTTCCGTTCGTGCTTCCCTATCACAGCCAGGTTACAACCTGTGAGGACCAACACCTGAGCGATGAGTTGCCCAAGTTTGCCATCTCCTACTACGAGCACCCGATCCGTGGGATGTATGCGCAGTTGTTCGGTTACCTGCAACGCGGCGGCCAACGGTTCGGTGAAAACGGCCTCCCGGTCAGGCACTGCTTCAGGGATCTGGTGGAGAAGATGGGCGGGGATGCTGATATAATCAGCAAACGCACCGTCGCGCCGATAGATACCCACCGTCGTGCGCTGCGGACAATGGGTAGGTAGTCCAGAGCGACAGGTTTCACAGCGACCACAATTGGCATTGATCTCACCCACGACCCGCTTCTGTAACAGCGCGGAATCCTCTGCCCATACCACGACGCCAGTGAACTCGTGCCCCAGAATGCCCCGGAAAGCCATGTACCCGCGCACCAGTTCCAGGTCGGTGTTGCAGATACCTGCCCAGGTCACGCGCACCAACGCCTCGCCCGGCAGAGGCTCCGGCCGGGGATGGTTGCTGATGTACTTCAGCCCGTTGTCACAATACAGTGCGCGCATCTTTTTACAAAATAGAAAACCGCAGAGGCCAATCTATACGATCCGGCTTCTGCGGTCTGTGGTCAGGCAGTCGCCGGCCGCCGGCCTAACAACCGGCGGAAGAAGGAGCCTACTTCTCCCTTCTCCCACACTACGAGCAAAGGCACAGCGTTGAAAATGGACGAATAAGTTCCGCTGAACATGCCCACCAAGAGCATGGCGATGAACTGCTGCAAGGTGGCACCGCCGAAGAGAAGAATGGCGATGAGCACAAAGATCGCATTCAGTTGGGTCACCAGCGAGCGGTGCAGGGTCTCCAGGAGGCTGCGATTGACTACCGTCTCGTATGGCTCGCCACGCCGCTTGGGCAGGTTCTCGCGGATGCGGTCAAATACGACGATGGTATCTTGTACGGAAAAGCCGATGACGGTCAGCAGGGCAGTGAGGAAGAGGGCATCCACCTGCCAACCCAAGATCAGACCGGCGATACTGAATAAGCCGGTGGCTACAAAGACATCGTGCACCATGGCGATCACCGCACAAACGCCATAGCGCACGGCATGGGGAACCTTACGGAAGGCGATCACAATCCAGAAGACGATAGCAGCAGCGGTCGCTATGACAGCCACGAAAGCGGCTTGAGTGACCTCGCGCCCAATAGAGGGCCCAACAGATCGGAACTGCAATTCCACTGTGGGACCAAAACGGCTTTCCAGTCGCTGCTTTAGGTTCAGCTTCTGCTGATCGTCCACGGTATCAAAGCGTACGACTACCGTGCGCTCATTGCGGATGGTCTGCACGGTAGTATCGGCAAAACCA
>JADYZS010000199.1 GCA_020853075.1 Anaerolineae bacterium
CAGCAACCTCTGTACCTGGGCACGCGAGAGATCAGGGCGTTGAGCCGCGATATATTTGTCCAGCCGCCCGCCCGACTCTGCCACGACGGTCTCCCACCCGCTCATCGCGCCCGCACACCTTCTATGAGAGGTATGAAAAAGGTTCTCTGTCCAAGAGCCCGGCGGTAAGCGTTCAGGAACGTCTTGGCGATCCTGGCATGACCTACATCGCCAGGGTGGAAGTTATCACCGCGATAAGGGGGCAGGAAACTGCTATCTTCGGGCCGTGAGAGTTGATCGGGAATGAATAGCGTGGCCGTCCACAAGTCCGCCACGTTTGCTCCTGACTGCGCAATGGCCTCATTAAACAACGCGATCTTGAGCCATGCCGGATGGGATTCAACCCAACTTGACCACGGGATGGTCCCGGCTATCACCAACGTCTGGCGGGATTCCAGGATATCAACCAGTTTCCGATAGGTCTCACCGAACTCTGCTGCCGGTATCCAGGGACATAGGACTTGGTTAGGGGCCGGAGTATCACGTAGATCGTTGATGCCGACCTCAATGAACGCCACAGCAGGCCACCTGCTGACCTTCTCTACCTCGCGCAGAGCCGCTGCCACAGTGCATCCCCGGATACGGGTGATGGGAAAGCCAAAAGCCTTCTCCATCATTGAGTGGTACGTCTTCTCCTCAGAAGTAGCAAGAGAGCCCCGCGAGAGGCTATCTCCAATGAGCCAGACGCCTGTGCCGAGGGATGATGGTGCGGAGGAGCAGCAATCCGGCAGAGGGCTTGCGTTCAATGAGCCGTGTGCGCCGAGTGGCGGGGTACCCGCCAGCAAGATGAGCATGACCAGTATGGCCGCTGCCCTCGTCACGACTTTGCTTCCTCCGGTGTTTTGTCTCGC
The DNA here is from genome assembly GCA_020853075.1 of Anaerolineae bacterium. Taxonomy (GTDB): domain Bacteria; phylum Chloroflexota; class Anaerolineae; order JADYZS01; family JADYZS01; genus JADYZS01. The sequence goes on from JADYZS010000199.1 coordinate 891, forward strand.
TCCAACATCATCAGCACCGCCAGGATAATAACACCAGTGACAATGCAAACGTCAGCGACGTTGGAGGTGAACCAGCGATAGCGGCCTATGCCCAGGTCAATGAAGTCGGTCACATGCCCATCCTGGCGCAGGCGATCTGCCAGATTACCCAGCGCGCCGCCCAATTGCAACCCCAGGCTCAGTCGCACCAAGTTGCGATGGGTCGGGAGATAACGCGCGTAAACCGCAATAGCGATCACGACCACCAGCGGAATGAGGACAAAGACGATACCACGATCACGGAGCAAGCCGAGCGCCACCCCCGTGTTCGTCACGTAGGTGAACGCCAACAGGTCACCGAGGAAAGGAACGGGATACCAGGGCTGCATGGGCGTCAAGTTGCGGACTACCCAGGCTTTGCTCAACTGGTCAGCCAGAAAGACCATGCCAGCCACGGCCGGCACAATCAGCAAGCCCCAACGATTCTTCACAACGACCTCGTATTCTGTGACGACAAAGACGTCATCTTGCTCTCTTTTCGTCAGTTTCCCAGTCGCCACAGCCGTTCGGCGGGCCCCGCGCCGGCACCGACCTGTTCGGCATAGGTTCTTACGTGCTGTGGATATGAGGTAGTGTCGCTAAATACCCCGGTCAACTGTGAGACGTAGCACCCTACTGCTGTGATACGCGCCGCCAGGTCATTCTCGACAAGCCTATAAACCTCACCAACCCACGCCGGGCCGGGCAGCTCTGACAGTGCCACCGCCAGGGAGCCGGGAACCTCGGCATAGGGTAGTTCCTCATAGAACAGGATCGCATACCCTCGCTCGTGCAAACGCAACGCGGCGCCACGCACCAATTGATGATCCACGTGGCTGCCCACGGCCAGCGGCGCATAAACTACGCTTCTACGCTTTGCACCCAACCGCTTTTGCAGATCACGGGCGAGCCGCGCGACCAGCGGTTCTTCGGCAGGATGCAGCGGCGCGAAAAGGGTGGCATTGGACGTATAGAACCACTGGCGGCGGCGATTCCCCTGACCACGATAGATGGCATCGGGCCAATCCAGATACTCCCCACGAGCCCCCAGAGCAGCCATCGCGCAGGCATCTTCTTCCAGACGCAACCTGTGCGCCGCAACCATATCTTGCGGACGCCCCCAACGAAGGTGATGATCGCGGGCAAAAGGCGAGAGATTATCGTCCGGAGCCATCCCGCACATGATCGTAAGGACGCAGACCTCCTCGGCTCCCTCCGCCAGTTGCCTGACACGCCCGCCGCACGAGAGGGCAACGTCATCCAGGTGAGGCGACAGGAAGAGGTGCACGCGTGTCCTCTTTAGAAGAGCGCCATCGCCAGTTGGGAACGGTAATGGCGCGTGACCGGATTTTCGTCTCCCAAGACCCGGAAGATGGTAAGCATGGTGACGCGTGCCCGCTCGCGCATTTTCCCCCGGTCGTTGCGTATCACTTCCAGCAACTCGGTCAGGGCTGGCTCATACTCTGCGCGCGCGGCCCACAGGCTCGCCAGGCTGAGGCGCGCTTCCAGGTCTTGCGGATTGGCCGCGAGGCAGTCCCGGAATCCATTTTCATCCGCGCCGTTCGCTCCCTGCCGCAGTTGAGCACGGGCCAGGAGCCGTTCTGCTTCTCCCCGTTCCGGGCGTCCATAGGGCACTTGTTCCAGCCAACGTGCGGCCTCTTCCCCGTCGCCCTGCGCCAGCAACGTTCGCCCCAGCCCCAGGAGCGCGCCCGCGTGGCCTGATTCGGCTGCCGCTGCCTGCCGGTAACGCGTGATAGCCTCGTCTAACCGGCCTTGTTGCTCCAACCTGAAGCCTTCAACCACGAGCCCATCGGCGGCGCTGGGGGCAAGTTTGCGCAAGAACTCGCGCACGCGCGGCTCCGGCTGAGCCCCCACGAACTCGCTTACCACCCGACCCTGCCGAAAAGCCTTGACCGCCGGAAGCCCTTGCACACCATACTGCTGGGCGGTGCGCGGGTTATTGTCCACGTTTATCTTGGCGAGAATGAACGCGCCATGGGCCTCGCGCGCCAGTCTCTCTAGCACGGGGCCCAACACACGACAGGGCCCACACCAGGGGGCCCAGAA
>JADYZS010000200.1 GCA_020853075.1 Anaerolineae bacterium
CGCGCGGGGCGCGAAGTACACCACCGGCAACTAAGCAACTATCTCAAAACCCAGAGAGGACAATGGAGAAGCGTCAGCGGATGCCTTCGGCGTAGCGGATTAACAGATAATCACTACCACGCGAAGGCCATCCGCTAATCCGCTACCTATCCGCTGACTTTCAGATGGTCTCTAATAGGTGAGGAGTGTGTGATATGGCAACTGCAACGGCAGTCGCGCCAGCACGGGTGCAAGCGAGTTCCAGAAAAGAGTTGATGCGCGATCTGGAAGGTTGGTTGTGGATCTCGCCCTGGGTTCTTGGCATGCTCGTTTTTATCATTGGGCCGATGATCGTCTCGTTTTATTGGTCCTTCACCAACTACGAGATGGTGGTGCCGGGGGCGAAATGGGTCGGTCTCAGAAATTACACCGATATGCTTCAGGACCCGCTGATGCGCAAGGCCCTGGTCAACACCCTCTACTATGCGGGTGTCTCCATACCTCTCGGCCTGGTGTTGGGGCTTCTTCTGGCAATCATTGTCAACCAGAACGTACGCGGCGTTTCGGTGTGGCGCACTATCTACTATCTGCCGGCCATCACCTCTACCGTCGCCTACGCCAAACTTTGGAACTTCCTTCTTCATCGCGAGTACGGCCTGATCAACAACGTCTTGGATCTGGTAGGTATCAGGGGCCCTAACTGGTTCTCTCCGAACTGGATAATCCCCGCCTTCATTATGTTGAGCATCTGGACTGTAGGCGGCTCCATGATCATCAACCTGGCCGGGTTGCAGAGCATCCCCACAGAACTCTACGATGCCGCAAAGGTGGATGGCGCGGCGGGCTACCGGCTATTGCGGCACATCACGCTGCCGATGATGAGCCCGGTGATCTTCTATAACCTGGTCATGGGCATCATCGGGGCCATGCAGTCCTTTACCACTTTCTTCGTTCTCACTGGCGACCTGGGCTCCGGCTGGGGCATCCCCACCGAGATCGGCATGGTCTATATGATCTACCTCTACCGGAATGCCTTCTTCGCCTTCCGCATGGGCTACGGCTCGGCCATGGCCTGGGTGCTCTTTGCTATGATCCTGATACTCACCCTTCTGGTCTTCCGGTCATCGTCGGCTTGGGTACACTATTCAGGCGAAAGCCGTTCATAGGGGAGAGGGACAAAATGGCTACAACTGCTCAGTATCCTGCCGCATCGGTGCGAGTGACCCGAGCCTGGACCTGGATGCGCGTGCGCAATCTCCTGGCGAGGGCCTTAGCCTACACTATCCTGAGCGTCGGCGCGTTCGTGGTCTGTGTGCCCTGGATCTGGATGGTATTGACGTCTCTGAAGACGCCAGGAGACATCTTGCGCATCCCCCTGACGGTTTTCCCCACCAACTGGATGTGGAAGAACTACGTGGATGTCTTTGCGGTGGGCAGCCGGCCCATGTGGAAGTACGTTGCCAACACCTTACAGATCGTCGTGTTCGCCGAGATAGGCGTGCTCCTCTCCAATGCGATTGTGGCCTTCAGTTTCGCGCGGCTCCGCTGGAGGTATCGCGACGTGATGTTCATCGTCGTCCTTGCCACGATGATGCTCCCCGCGCAGGTGACGATGATCCCCATCTTCGCCCTCTTTACCAACGTGCTGGATTGGCGCAACACCTATCTGCCGCTCACCGTACCGTATTTCTTCGGCTCGGCCTGGGCCATCTTCTTGCTGCGCCAGTACATGATGACGATTCCTGCCGAACTGGACGACGCCGCTCGCATAGATGGATGCAGTACCGTGCAGTTGTTCGCGCGCATCATCGTGCCCCTGGCGGCACCCGTGTTGGCGGTGTTGGCGATCTTCACCTTCAACGGTGTGTGGAACGACTTCTTTGGCCCCTTGCTCTACATTGAGAAAGTCACCATGTTCACCGTGGCCCAGTGGTTGGCCGGCTTTACTATCGTGACGGGGCCGGGCCAGATGCCACGCTACGACCTCTTGATGGCGGCCAGCGTCCTCTCTTCTCTGCCGATGGCGATTCTCTTCTTCATCTTCCAGCGCCAGTTCATCCAGGGCGTCGTCATCACGGGTGTCAAGGGTTAAAACGGCGCTAAGAAACAGGGTTCCTTTCTTCCGATCACATCAGACCGTCCAGCGCCTCGCGTCTGACGGTCTTTTGTGTGTATAGAGGTGCGCAAGAGAGGAAATAGACGCTATGGCGGACGCAACAGCAACAATAGCAATGGCCCCGCGCCTGAGGGCGAGTGCGCGCAAGGAATTGATGCGCGACCTTGAGGGCTGGCTCTGGATCTCGCCCTGGCTCCTGGGTATGCTCCTGTTCATTATCGGGCCTATGATTATCTCATTCTACTGGTCGTTCACCAACTACCAGATGGTGTTACCGCCTAAGTGGGTGGGCCTCCGCAACTACGCAGACATGCTCCAGGACCCCTTGATCGCAAAGTCCCTCATCAACACTTTCTATTTCGCATTCGTCAGCGTACCCTTAGGGTTGTTTCTGGGATTGCTCCTGGCCCTTATCGTCAACCAGAACGTGCGCGGCATCTCCTTCTGGCGCACGGTCTATTACCTCCCTGCAATCACTGCGGTCGTCGCCTATGCGCAACTGTGGCGTTACATCCTGCACCGCGAGTGGGGTGCCCTCAACAACTTTCTCCTCACCTTCGGTATCATCGGGCCTAACTGGTTTTCCCCCAAGTGGGTCATCCCTGCCTTTATCATGATGAGCCTGTGGACAGTTGGGGGCTCCATGATCATCAACCTGGCGGGGTTGCAGAGTATTCCCACGGAAATGTACGATGCAGCGAAGGTGGACGGCGCTGCCGGTTTCCGCCTCCTCAGGCACATTACCCTGCCCATGATGAGCCCGATTATCTTCTACAATTTAGTCATGGGCATCATCGCGGCCATGCAGTCCTTCACTTCATTCTTCGTGCTCCTCAGCGACCTGGGCTACACGATCCAGGCTCCGCCTGGGGAGATCGGTCTGATCTTCATGGTCTATCTCTACCGGAATGCTTTCTGGGAGTTCCGCATGGGGTACGGTTCGGCGATGGCCTGGGTGCTCTTTGTGATTATCCTGGTGATGACTCTCCTGGTGTTTAGATCGTCGTCTTCGTGGGTCCATTACGCCGGCGAGAGCCGCTCCTGAGTGCGGGCGCAGAGGGCTTGGGCGGCTTAGGAACCTGGATGCCCTTCCGAATAGAGAGACCGTCCAGACCCTCGCGTCGGACGGTCTTTTGTCTGTGTAGAGGGGATACGTTTCGGGAGGGGAGTATGGCAGACGCGACGGTAGGAGCGGTGGCGGCACAGCGCGTTGGGGCGCGCTCCCGCAAGGAGTTTTATCGCAACCTGGAAGGCTGGCTGTGGATCTCGCCCTGGATTATCGGTGTGCTGATCTTCACTCTGGGGCCGATGCTTATCTCACTCTATTGGTCTTTCACTTCTTATGACATCGTGCAGGCGCCGAGGTGGATCGGCATCCGAAACTATACCGACATGCTCAAGGATGAGTGGGTTCGCAAGGCACTGTTCAACACTTTCTATTACGCAGGTGTCAGCATACCCGTGGGGCTGGTCTTGGGGCTCCTCCTGGCGATCCTGGTCAACCAGAACGTGCGCGGCATCTCTTTCTGGCGCACGGTCTATTACCTGCCGGCCATCACGGCGACGGCGGCTTATGCACAACTGTGGAAGTTTCTCTTGATCAGCGATTATGGCCTGGTGAACAACGTCTTGGGGCTCATCGGCATCACCGGCCCCAACTGGGGCGCGCCCAAGTGGATCATGCCCGCCTTCATCATGATGAGCATCTGGACGGTGGGCGGCTCCATGATCATCAATCTGGCCGGGCTCCAGAGCATCCCGACGGAGTTGTACGATGCCGCCAAAGTGGATGGCGCGGCGGGCTGGCGGCTGCTGCGTCACATCACGCTGCCGATGATGAGTCCGGTGATCTTTTACAACCTGGTCATGGGAATCATTGGGGCCTTACAGGCTTTCACCATCTTCTTCATCTTCACTTTTACTTTTGATTATGTCAATATCGGGCTCGGTGAAACCGGCATGGTCTATATGATCTACCTCTACCGGAACGCCTTCTTCCAGTTCCGCATGGGGTACGGGGCTGCGTTGGCCTGGGTACTCTTTGTCATCATTCTGGTACTGACTCTATTGGTCTTCAAGTCGTCATCGTCGTGGGTACACTACTCCGGTGAGAGCCGGGCATAAACTTAACCATAAAACGTAACAAGTAAGGGGGTATCATGGATGCTGACACGCTACTTGCCCCCCTGTTTGAGCATGAGATACGGGCAGTTGCGCGCTTGGGACAGGGGCGTGAGTTCGCGCTCCCGCTGGTGCTGCAAGACACGAAAGGGACGGCCCGCGTGACCGTACCGGGTACAGCCCTGGAACTGGTCGTCCGGTGGGCCTGGCAAGACGACATGCTCCGCCTGGAGGCGCGGGTTAAGAACTCCGGCAGCCAGCCGGTGCTGGTGGAAGGTATCCGCTTCGTCTTCTCAGGCTCGCAGGATCAGGGTAGCCCCGAATGGCTCGTCTATCGGGACGCGGGCGAGTGTGCCTGGTGCGGGGTCAAACCGCTGGCCGCCCTGGAGCCGGTCGGCGCCGGGGCCGTTATCGTGGATCAACAGGAACAGGCAACGCGCTTCCACCGCAGCAGTTTGCAGACGGTGCTCTACGATGCCCATAGCAAACGCGCCTGGCTCCTGGGGTTCCTGCGCCAACGGCACGGCTACAATGGGATTGACGTGCGACCGGATGAGGCAAAGGTGCAGGTCGCCCAGACGGACGCCTGGCAGGAGATCGGCGCGCTGGTATCGCCTGGGGCCGAGGTGGAGACGGACCCCCTCGTGGTGATGAGCAACGCCGACCCCTTGGCCCTGATGGAGATCTACGCCGGAACCGTGCAGGCGCACATCGGGCGCGAGTTCACCGCCCCGCCTGAGGTCGGCATGATGACCTGGTACGGTTACGCCACGGCCATTGACCGCGACATCATCTTACAGAATGCCGACATGGTGGCCGACCTCTTCGCCGGTTATCCTCAACCGATGCGCAACCTGATGCTCCTGGATCACGGCTGGCAGGAGGATGCCAACTGGGGCTATTGGGATGAGGCCGACCAGAAGCGGTTCCCGGAAGGGATGAAATGGCTGGGGGATGAACTGCGGCGCCGCGGCCTGCAACTGGCATTATGGTACACCCCCTTCTGCATCACCGAGAACGCGCCCAACCTGGAGCAGATCCGCTCTCTGAAGGCGATAGATGCCGAAGGGAAGCCGTACACCGGCTACGCCTGCGTGTGGGGCCAACTGCCGGGGCATCCGGCAACCAACTGGCCGATCTATTTCTTTGATGGCGCGCTGGACATGGTGCAGGCCAAGTGGGGGCGCGAACTGCGCCGCATGGCCCAGGATTGGGGCTGCGTCTATTGGAAGTTGGATTTCTTCAATCTGATGACGAGCGCAGAACGCGCGGCCCTCTCGCCGCTCGGCGAACTTTATGCCCGCACGTACCATACCTTCCGCCAGGCCGCCGGCCACGAAGGCCACCTGGCTCCCTGCTCCTGCCACACCAACATCCAGTTGGGTTACAACGACTCCATTCGCATCGCCGCCGACATCGGCATCGCCGGAACCTGGCCCAGCCAGATGGAACACTACCGGCGTGGCTTCACCACCATCGCCGCGCTCTGGTACAAGCATCGCCGCTTCTGGATCAACGATGCCGATTCCATCCAGATCGGGCGGGGCTGCGGGCTAAACGAGGCGCGGGTGCGCGCGACGACCGTTGTCTTCAGCGGCGGGCATCTGATGGTGAGCGAGGATTTGCACTGGATCTCGCCCGACCGCCTGGAGATCATCAAGCGGCTTCTCCCCGCCTACGGCCTCGCGGCGCGCCCGCTGGACCTCTTTGAGCACGTCTATCCCAACGACGTGCCCCACATCTGGCAGTTGCCAGTGCAGAGTGATTGGGGCGCGCGCGACGCCCTGGCGCTCTTTAATCTCACCGACAAAGTGAAGCGCGTGACGGTGCAGCCGGAGTGGTTGGGCCTGGCGGCGGGCGAGGACTTCGGCGCGGTGGAGTGGTGGCAACAGCGGTGGCTGGGGCGTTTCCGTGGCCCCTTTGAGGTGGAGATTCCCCCCGCCGACGTTGCGGTGATCCACGCCCAGAGTTACAAGCCGCATCCCTGGCTCGTCTCCGTGTCGCACCACTTCACGGGCGGCTGGATCGTGGAGAACCTGCGCTTTGACGAGGCGACGCGCCAGTTGCGCGGCGAACTGGTGACGCGGCCAGGCCTGCGCGTGTCGTTGGTGGGCACGTTGCCATCTGGATGGAGAATGGACTACACCGCGCACGGTTGCGCCAACGGCGCGGGCGGCTGGACGCACGAAGTCCTGACGACTTCCCAGCGCACGCCCTTCGCCATTCAGTTTGTGCGATAGCGTGGACTCTTTGCCCTCACCCCCGGCCCCTCTCCCGCAAGCGTTGGGAAGAACGCACCCGTAGGGCGCAAGCGGCGAGTACGCGGGAGAGGAGAGCCGACTACGACCCTCTCCCCAGTAGGGAGAGGGAAGGGTGAGGGGAGATCCTATCCGCGAGAGGTGTATGTTAGCAGAGACTACCACAGCCAAGTACGAATTGTCAGAGCGAGGGCCATTGGCAACCGGCACTCGCCAAACCCTCAGATTCTACTACCATCCTACCGGCGCAAGGCCGCCGGACGCGCGCCTCTGGCTGATGCTGGACGTGCGGCAGGAGCCGGGCGTGCCGCAACATGCCGAACCGGGCGACGCCAACTACGTATCGGCTTCGGCGGCTAGTGGTCAGCCTACGGTCTGCGAGGCTTACCTGGCGCGTACCCTGGATCTTTACCCGCGCGTGCCGGAGTTTTTATACGTCTGCGAGGTTCGTTTCCCCCAGGGCTTGCCCGCAGACGACACGGTGACGATCCAACTTGGCAGCGATGCCGCCGGGTGGGAGGTGCCCAGGCATCCGATTGAGATCTTTCGCTTCTGGTTCCTGGAAAGCGAGCCGGAGGGCTGGCGCTTTGAGCCGACAGGATATAAAACGTACCGCGCCTTCGCAGACCGGAGCCGGACGGACGACCTCCCCTGGCGTCTCGGCGAGATGAGCATTTCTGTCACCGGCGACGTGCCTCGCCTATCCGCAGCCAACACGCGGCCCACGCCTGGCATCCTCTGGGGCGATATCCACGGCATGGTCTTCAACCAACGCCCCTTGGACGACTACTATCGCTACGCCAGGGAGGTGGCGCGGTTTGACTTCGCCGCGGCGATGCTCTTCAGTTACAACGTCTGCGTGGATGGCGTTTGGCAGGAGATCAAAGCGGCAGCCGCGCGCTGGACGGAGCCCGGGCGCTTTTTGGGCATTGCCGGTGTGGAGTCGGGCACGGTTCCCGACGGCAGCCACCGCAATGCTTACTACTTTGATGCGGCCAACGTGCCGCCCATCTTCTGCGAGGATCGGCCACCAGCACGCGACCCCAGGCTCACTCGCCGCTTCCACCCGGATACGATTCTCTGCCATACGCTAGATGACTATTACCACGCGGTCTTTGCCCACGGCGGCATCGTCACCGGCCACTTCCATACCCTACGCTACGACCGCGAGGTGCTGGCCGAGATCTGGCAGAAGCAGGTCGGCGACGACGGCGACGAGGCCCACGTCTTTGCCGCGCTCAACAGCGGCCTGCGCCTGGGCCTCGTCGCCGGCAGTGACACCCACGACTCCATGCCGGGGAACCCGGAGCCGGAGCCGTGGTGCCCGCAACCGGCGGGGTTCATGGCAGTCCTCGCGGATGAGGTGTCGGCTTCGGCCATCCGCGAGGCCATCTGGCAGCGCCGCGTCTATGGCACGACAGGGGCCAGGATCGCCCTCCGTGTTGAGTCCAACGAGATGCCGATGGGGAGTGTCTTGCCCGCGCACGCGCCGCGGCAGTTTGCCGTCCGCGTAGAGGGCTCTGGGCCGCTGGCGAAGGCCGAACTTATCCGCAACGGGGCTGCCATCCAGAAGGTTAGCCTGTCGGATCTGGTGGCCCAGGTGGAATTGGCTGACCCGAAGCCGGGCAACGGTGTGTCCGCCTGGTATCTTGTGAAGATAACACAGATTGACGGCCACCGCGCCTGGAGCAGCCCGATTTGGTTTGAGGAATAAGAGGCATCACGATGCTGGTTGACACGAGCCAACTTTCTGTCAGACGCCTGGCCGGAAATGACCGCCTACCGACAGCGAAAACCGCGCTCATCATTATAGACATGATGAACCGCTTCTGCGACCCGGCCTGGCTGGCCCAGGGAAACGCCGCGCTCAGCAAGTGGTACGCTGACGAACTGGCGGCGGTGATCCCAAACACCGGGCTGGCGTTGGATGCTTTTCGGAAGGCTCGCGCGCTGGTGGTGCACGTCGTCACTGGCACATGGACGGCGGAGGGGCGCGAATTGGTTCCTTACATGCGCGGGCGCGACTACGATTTCTTTGATACCGAACCCATGTCTGTCATTCAGACCCTGGCTCCGGTGCAGGGCGAAATCGTGATCCGCAAATCGGCCAGTTCGGCTTTCACCGGCACCGGGCTTGATTACCTCCTGCGCAACGCGGGCATAGAGCACGCGGCACTGTGCGGGCAATTCGGCAACGCCTGCGTCTTCTATTCGCTGATCCAGAGCCGGGAGTTCGGCTTCAAGAACTACTGGATAGAGGACGCGCTCCTGTATGGCAACCAGACGGTGAAGGATTTGCTGTCGCCGCTCGTCGGTTCTCAGTGGGCTGTGCTCACCCGCGCCGCGCAACTGGCCTGCGCCCTGGCAGACGATACCCAACCATCCCCTTGAGGACACCCGACCATGACCATGACACCGAGACAGCGCTTACTCACCGCCCTGCGGCGGCAGCAACCCGACCGTGTGCCTATAACCTTGCGCATGTGGAAGTTCCTGCGCAAATACTACCGGCACATCCCCGACCTCACGGCGCGGATGCTGCGGGCGCAGGAGGAGTTCGGCATAGACATCTATTACGACCTGGATTTCGTGCCCACGCCGCTCCTCTTCCCCGACTTCACCTGCTGGCGCGACGACGTGACGGTAGAACTACACTCCGAGGTGCGCGGCGACAAGAAGTACTGGCGTCGCACCGTCTACACGCCGGAAGGCGACCTGAGCGACACGAAGTGGGCTTCCCATTGGGAGGGCCAGACGGCCAGCAGCACGCCGGAAGTGCTGGAACCGCTGATCAAAGACCCAAAGCGCGATATCCCACGCCTGCGCTACATGCTGGCCGACCCGGCCAAGTTCGCCGTGGCCGCGGCCTGGGAGACCGACCGGCGCATCGGCGAGCGCGGCCTGGGCGTCGTGCACCTGTACAGCCCGCTGGATCACCGGGACGTGATGCGCCAGGCCGATTTCATGCTGCTGTATTACGACGACCGCGGCGCGTTCCGCGAGATCGTGGAGATCATGGCCGAGGGGATGTTGGCCGAGACGAAAGGCGCGCTGGATGCCGGATTCAAGGTCTTTCAGACCTGGTGGTTCTACTGCTCGCCCAGTTACGGTTGGAGCCCGAAGATATACGAGGAGATGTTCCTGCCCCATCTGGTGCGGCAGGTGGCGCTGGTGCATAGTTACCCCGACACCCTCTACATCTACTACGACGACGGGCGGCTCATGCGGTTCGCCGATTTCTACGTGGACGCCGGGATTGACTGCCTGATGACGCTGACGCCGCCACCGATGGGCGATGCCGACCCGCAGACAATGAAGGAAGGTTACGGCCACCGCATCGCGCTCATGGGTGGGATTGACGTGGTCAACGAGGTCTGTTGGAGCACGCCGGAGAAGATACGGGAGATGGTGAGACAGCGGCTGGAGGTCTATAAGCCGGGCGGCGGCTACGTTTGTGACGGCTCCAACTCCATCCCTTATGAAACGCCCCTGGAAAACGTCCGCGCGCTGGCCGACGCCGCGCGGGAGTATGGGGGATATTGATGATGCAACTGACAATCCATCGCAGCAGCAATACCGTAGAATGTCGCGCGCCCACCTATGGACTCTTCGTGACGCCGACCGGCTTCACCTTCTCCTGGCCGGGGGAAACGCTCTCCTTCGCCTGGGAGTTCGCGGTGACCAGCCGCATCACCGTAAATTCACAACCCGACCATGCGAACCTGTGGGGCGCGGGCAAAGCCATTGGTGTACCGGCGCGC